>NZ_JAFQXT010000015.1 GCF_017406825.1 Methanobrevibacter sp. | reverse complement strand
GGGTTTGTGATTAATCCACTGAACAGGTATGATTTTCCTCCTGAAACAATCGAATATCTAAAAAGTTTTGATGTTCCAATCTTTATTTCCGTACAGGGTTTTTTAAGAGTCAAAAACAATCAAGTAAATAATAATTACACTATAAAATTAGACAAGTTCGATGAGTTAACAGGCATTTTATCAGGTGTCAATACAATATTTTTGGATGAAGCTGAAGAAAACATCATTGGTTTGAACTATGATGTGGATGAGATAGTCATAACTGATGGAAGTAAAGGGTCAAGAATTGTTTCGGATGGGGAAATTAAAATTGATGCAGTAAAATGCGACAATGTTGTTGACACAACAGGATGTGGAGACACTTATATGGCGGCATATATCTCTCAAAAAATATTGTTCAAATCCTCCAGAATTGCTGGAAATTTTGCATCGAAAATCGCAAGTCAGAAAATAGAAAATTTTGGTCCTTATTACTGCAATAGATAATTAAATTTTTTAAGTTTTTTATATAATTTTTTAAGAGTTATTATTTTCTATTTTTAATAGTTTTTATCTAAATTTACTTAATTTAGAAAACTTTATTAATTAATATAATTATAATTATATATGCATTTTAAATTTTTTAAACACTACAAAGGGTCATCATGTTAAACAAATCATCGAATATAATCGAAAAGGAATTTAAAAATTTACGTAAGGAGCTATTGGATTTAACTTTAAGAAATCAACTTCTTAACTTTAAAACAAGAGCTAAAACCATCACAATAGTAAATCAGTCTCCTATAAATCTTTATCAGACATTAGTCCTGCAAGAAAACAAAATGTATTTTGTAGCCAATAAGAAAGATAAAAAAGAAGACAAATCCTCAGTTTGGGACCACATCCCATTTGATTTTTCCAAGTTTTCAGAAGGAGACAAGAAATTAGCCACCGATTTGACCCCAAAAGAGCTCCAAAAAAGATTGTATTACATTAACAACCAAGCTAAAACAATGCTCCAGGAGCAGGGTTATAATATTCTATACCTGGCTATCGGATTTCTGGAATGGAAAGACAAATCAAAACCAAGACAGAAAAACAAAGCCCCATTGGTACTGATTCCAGTTTCAATGGAAAGGAAAAAGGTAGGTGAATCATTTAACCTTGAATGGACTGGAGAGGATATTCAAACAAATATTTCACTTAAAGCAAAACTTCTTGAAGCAGGCATTGAACTGCCTGATTTCGAATTTAAAAAGTATGGTGAAGTCATCGACCATTATCTTGCAAATGTAAGACGTGCTGTTTCACGCATGGACGGATGGGAAGTTAACAGTGATGTTGCTTTAGGATTCTTTAGTTTCACTAAATTTGTAATGTACAATGATTTAAACCCGGAAGCATGGGCCGATAATGTTGATTTGACAAAAAATGAACTTATTCAAGCCATTTTCAATCCTGCAAAAAATGACCAGGAAGCATTCCGTGAAGAGGATATTGATTCAAGGCTTGAATACCGCAGCATGTATCAGGTTTTAGATGCTGATTCATCACAAATCGCGGCTATTCAGGATGTTAAGGCAGGACGGAATTTGGTTGTGGAAGGACCGCCAGGCACAGGTAAGTCACAAACAATCGTAAACTTAATAGCGGAATTGTTGGCGGAAGGCAAATCAGTCTTATTCGTATCAGAAAAAATGGCGGCGTTGGATGTTGTAAAAGACCGTTTGACTGCTGTCGGTTTAGGCAAATTTGTCCTTGAATTACATTCTCATAAAACCAGACGTAAGAAATTCCTAAAAGATTTGCAGAAGGCCACAAATGTAAGGGCCCAGGAACCATTGAATATTGACCAGACTATCCGTAAACTGGAGACTCTGCGTCGTCAGTTAGATGATTATTCTCAGATTATCCATATGCCCGTGTTTGCTGTAAATTTATCTCCATTCCAATTATATGGAATGAAAGAGGCTGCAGATGATCATTTTGCAAGAAAAGACACTTTAATGCCATTGGTCAGATTTGAAAATCCCGACCAGGTAACTTTAAAAGATTTGGATGACATGAAAGTGGCTTTAGAAAACCTTGCCGAATTATATCAGACAATTTCTAAGGAAAACCCTTGGAGCAAATGCGCTCCAAAAAGTCTGCTTCCTGCCGATTTAAGGGAAATCGAAATGCTCATTAATGACACTCTGCATGCTTTGGATAATTTCCTTGTAGAGCGTGGAAGAGTTTATGATATTTATGGAATAAAACAGCCGGATACCTTAAATGAGTTTCAAAATTCATTGTCCGCTTTTGAAATCATCAAATCCCAAAATGCAGAATTGATTGACGCAAGCATAATCAAATCAGGAGCATGGAACAACAATAATGATGATGCTTTCAGACTGATACAGGAACTTGAAAAATATCAAAGGTCTTCAGCAGCGTTAACAAAATTCAATCAGAGCATTTTCCAGGCAGACATTGACAGATTAATCTATCAGCTACAGGCATTATCAACAAAAAAATTCAGGTTCTTCAACAATAAACAACATATTGAACTTGTTGAAAGGTATTATGCAGTACCTGTTCCGAATGGTATAGATGAAATAATTGAAGACCTGCAAAAAGCAAAAGCAGTAATTCAAATCAGAAAAACATTGGAAGCGAATAATGCATTAGGTCAAAAATATTATGGAGGATACTGGCATCTGAATGCTGATCCTAATGATTTGAGGACTATTGCCCGTTGGATGAATGAATTTACCGCATTGGTTAGGGAAGGAACATTTTCCCAAAATACCATTGAATTGATGAGTAAGGATCTGTTCGACTTCAGGCCTGAAAGGGACCTTGCTGAATATATTGATTCCGGTGAGGAATTTGTGAGGGTCCTGTCAAGGCTTAAGGATAAATTAAATCCAAGAAGCAAATTAATATTTAAAAGAGAAACCGGAGATGTGCCGTTTGAGGCATGGCAAGAGCAATTGTATAATTGGAGAGGACAGCTTTCAAGCCTTCATTTATGGTCCCAATATTTAAATACCAAAAATGCACTCAAATCATCCAATGCAAAAATGTTTGTAAGTTCAATTGAGAAGAGAAATATCAAAAAAGAGGATATTGAAGCATTGGTTGAAGGAAACTTTGCAGATTCATTATTAAATATTTTATTTGTAGAAAATCATGAATTGGCCACATTCGTTGGAGAATTACATGAAAACCGTATCCGTGAATTCAAGGATTTGGATAAAAAGATTTTAACACTGAACCGTAAAAGAATCTACCATAAACTGAACAGCAATATTCCAAAAATATTCGGAGGAACAGAAAATCCACAGGCAAAAATACTTGCCGGAGAGTTTACAAGAAAAAGCGGGCACATGCCTGTAAGGAAACTCCTTGAAAAAGCCGGAGGTATGATAAAACAGATTAAGCCTTGTTTTATGATGTCTCCGTTATCCATTGCACAATACCTTGATCCGACAAATGAAGAATTGCAGTTTGATGTTGTTATCTTCGACGAAGCAAGTCAGGTTAAACCGGAAGATGCGTTAGGCGCATTCATGAGAGGAAAAACCGCAGTAGTTATGGGGGACACCCAACAATTGCCTCCAACATCATTCTTTGACCAGATGTCTGATGCAGAAAGTGATGAAGAGGAAGCGACATCACTGGATATGGAAAGTATATTGCATTTATGCAAATTATCATTCCCTGTAAAAATGCTGAAATGGCACTACAGGTCACGCCACGAATCACTGATAACAGTGTCAAACAGGGAATTTTATGATGATGACTTGTTGGTTTATCCTTCACCTTCACATTCAGACCCTGAATTAGGTTTAAAATTCAGATATAATCCGAACACTGTGTATTTAAGAGGAGCATCCTCTGCAAACCCACTTGAAGCACAGGATGTTGTGGAAGAAATTTTCAATCACTTTGAGAAATATGGGGATTCGAAAAGTTTAGGTGTCGGAACATTTTCCGTTGCACAGAAAAATGCCATACTGGAAGCATTGGAGGTAAAACGTAAAGAACATCCTGAATATGAGCCATTATTCTCCGATAATAAGGAAGAACGTTTCTTCGTTAAAAACCTTGAAACAATACAAGGAGATGAAAGGGATGTTATTCTAATCAGTGTAGGATATGGTTATGATCAGGACGGTAAAATGTCACTCAATTTCGGTCCGTTAAATCAGGATGGTGGTGAGAGAAGATTAAATGTATTAATCACCCGTGCAAGAGAAAAATGTGTCGTATTCTCAAACTTCAAGGCTTATGATATGAATCTAACCGCAAATCCACCATATGGTGTAAAATCGTTAAAAGAATTCTTGGAATATGCTGAAAATCTGACACTCGGAACTCATAGTGTTGAAGAATCATCTGCCGAACCATTTGAAGATGCAATTGCAAGTTTTCTTGAAGAAAATGGTTATACAGTCCATAAACATATTGGATGTGCAGGATTCAGAGTGGATTTGGCCATTGTCGATGATGAAAATCCTGGAAAATATATTTTAGGTATTACAACTGACGGAAAAATGTATTCTTCCAGTAAAGTGGCCCGTGATAGGGATAGGCTTCGTGAGCAGGTATTGACAGGGTTAGGTTGGAAATTGTATCATTTATGGTCAACTGACTGGTATAGAAATAGGGACTTGGGACGTAAAAAACTGTTGGATAATGTTGAAAAATCAATCATGCAATCTCGAGAAGAAGAAAAGCGTAAATCCGAAGAAGAGAAAAGATTGGCTGAAAAAAGAAAGTTAGAAGCAGAGAAGAAAGCTGAAGAATTACGTATTGCCCGTGAAAGAGAGGAAGCTGAAAGGAAAGCTAAGGAAGAAGCAGAAGCCGATAATGTTAATGTAGAAGATATTGGTCCTGAAGACTTTGTTGAAGTTGTCAATGTCGATGACGACATATTGGAAAAGCCGATTGATGTAAGTGAATTGGACCCTTCAGATTTATATGATGAATCAGACGAATCAATCAATGAATATAATGAAACGGAAACTAAACAGGATTCTGAGTTTGTCACTGTTGAGACTCCTGAAAAAGAGGAGTATGAAATTGATGATTCGGAGTTTGTCACTGTTAAGGCTCCTGAAAAAGAGGAGTATGAAATTGATGATTCGGAGTTTGTCACTGTTGAGACTCCTGAAAAAGAGGCGTATGAAACTGATGAAGATGCAGAAGTTTGGGAATCTGATGAAGGAGTCATTTCTGAAGTTAATGCTGAAACAGGCGAAGATGAAAAAGATTATGATGATAAGGTTTATGAAGATGATGAATCCCAATCAGTCAGGGACAGGATTAAATCTTTAATCATTCCTAAACATGATTCAGATGAAAATAATAAAAAAGATTCACTGTTTTCTTCACTCAAGTTCAATAAGGATTTAGGCGAAAATTCTGATTTGGAGAAGGATTTAAATGAATCCGAAGAAGAACCAATTATTGACAGCAAAGTTGATTCAGATTATGATGATAATATCACTATCGACCATGAAAATGATGAACCCGTTGAAGAAGCTCCAAAAGTAAAATTCGACAAAACAATAGAAAAAGAAATTAAAGATGAACCTATTATGGAAGATAAAGTCGATTTAAAACCTGAAAAACCTTCAAAATCAACATCCACTCCACGTTCAGATAAGAAAAGAAATACTAAAAAGGATCCGGTTATTAATATTGTTCCTAATGAGGAATTTGAATCTGATGAGTCTGTTGTTGATGATAAGGTGGATTTAGGTTCTGATGACGATTATATTTATGTGGATCATAGTAATGATGAGGAATTTGAATCCGAAAAGTCTGTTGTTGATGATAAGGTGGATTTAGGTTCTGATGATGATTATATTTATGTGGATCATAGTAATGATGAGGAATTTGAATCTGATGAATCTGTCGTTGATGATAAAGTAGATTCATCTGTTGAAGATGAAAATAAAGATGATAAACAAGATTCTTCTGAAATTGTTGATGAAAAACCGAAACAACATAAAAGAGGTAATTTCGCAAGGTCTATTTCCAATTTTGTAAGTGGTGAGACTAGACTAAAACCTACAGAAGTAAAAACAGTTAAAGGTGATTTGATGGAAGATGAAGAGTTGCCATTACATAAACCATCTCCAAAAGATGATTATGTTGTTGAAGCTGAAATTGTAAACGGCAAAGAATCAAATGATGAGTTTGCCGATTGGAATGATTCTGAAGAAGAATTAAACATATTTAATGATAATCTGCCTGATTTGGATAATGATGATGTATTAAATATAGTGGATGATGCAAAAAATCATTATCTTGACGATATGGTTATTGAAGAGGATAAGGGCAATGATTTGGAAAAAGATAGGATATCTGAAGAACCAAACATTAACGAATTCCAAGTTGAGGAAGAACCTGCTGTTAATGATGATGTCACTTCAGAGGTACCTGATGTGGAAATTAAAGAGGAATCAGGTGATGGAGTAACATATTATCAAGGTTCAAATGACGTAACAAGCAAGTTAAGAAAGAATAATTTCTACTATGAAGAGGAAAAACCTAAATCCGTAAAAGAGTCCATTAAAGGATTTAAAAAGGATATCAAATATATTAATAAATCTCTAAAGGAAATAGAAAATCCAACTAAAATAGATTATGTTTCTGTAGTGGATAGAACAGAAGAATATGACCCTGCCGATTACTTGAATATGCCTAGTGATGATGATTCGGATAAGATTATTGAAAGGGAACAAGAGGGATTAACTTTCGCCGAACAGGAAGAGCTGAGAATTGAAAAGGAAATGAGGATGGAAGCTCTTAGAAGAGAAATCGAAAGCGATGAAAATGTTATTGTTCCAGTTCATGAACAGCACAGAAGAGAGGAAATAAAAGACCAAGCTCTTGAAGATATTATCATTTCCGCTAATGAGGATTATAAGGAAATTGAAAAAGAAAGACATAGGCAGGATAATCAATTGAAGGCATTTGATAATCATAGATTGCCCGGCAAAAAGAAACTTGAAGATAACATTATAGATTATGTTGAAACTACAGACATCGGACTGTATTCATCAGATGACTTATATAAAAAACCAATTGATAATGTAGCCGATTCCATTAAACAGATTGTTGATATCGAAGGCCCTATCCACATTAAAGAGGTTACCAACAGGATCAGGGACTGCTGCCACATTAACCGTGCGGGAGCCAATATGAAGAAAACTGTTAATGCAGCTATTGAGACTGCTGAAAATTCAGGAAGCATTATTAAGATCGGCGACTTTTTATATGATGCATCCAATAATAATGTTGTCATCAGAAAAAGAAACAAGCCGAATATCGATTTGATATCTGATGAGGAAATAGCTAAAAGCATTGAGCTTGTACTGACTTATAATCCTGATATTTCAACAAAACAACTGCCGAAAGAGACTTCACGTAATTTTGGATTCAGGTCAACCTCTAAAAAGACTGCAGCAAGGATTAACAGTGTTCTGGATTTGATGATTGCAAATAATAGTATTAAAATTGACAACGACCATGTTGAATTGAATTAAGGAATTATGTCAACCAAAGTTAAATCACCCGATAATCTGCCTAACAAGCCCGGCGTATATATAATGCGAGATTCGACAGACACCATTATATACATAGGTAAGGCAAAAAGCCTTATCAAAAGAGTCAAATCCTATTTTAGGGAAAAACTGGACAGGCCAAAAACTCAAATTTTAATGAGTCACTTTGACAGCTTAGAGTATATTGTAACCAATTCAGAAAAAGAAGCTTTAATTTTGGAAGCCACATTAATCAAAAAGCATCGTCCAAGATATAATGTTCAGCTAAAAGATGACAAAAGATATCCTTACGTTAAAATAACCGATGAGGATTTTCCAAGACTGGTAATTACAAGAAATGTTACAAAAAACGGAATTTATTATGGGCCTTTTACGGATGCAGGTTCCGTTAAACAGACAGTTAAGTTTTTAAAGTCATTATTCAAAATTAGAACCTGCCGCAATATGAATGGACCTTGTTTGAATGCCCAGATTGACTTGTGCAATGCCCCGTGTGACGGCAGGATATCAAAAGAGGAATATTCTGAAATTATCAATAAGATTGATCTGTTTTTCCAAGGAAAATATTCGACTATCGTCAGAAATCTCAAATCTGAAATGATGGAAGCGGCGGCTAATGAAGAATTTGAAAAAGCGGCTGTCATCAGAGACCAAATTGCATCAATTGAAGAGATAATGGAAAAGCAGTTCGTTGATTTGGTGGATGATGATTTGGACCAGGATGTAATAGCCATTGCCCCTGGTGAAAATGAGGTCGTGGTAATTATCATGCCTGTGAGAAACGGTAAAATTGTAGGTCGCGACGACTTTTTAATGAGCGCTTCACAATATGACTCATCATCAGAAATCATGTTCGCATTTATTCAGCAATATTACGGTTATAATCGCCACATTCCAAAACAAATTCTTCTGGATGAGGACATTGATGAAAAAGAATTGCTTGAGGATTGGTTAAGCGATTTGAGAGGAAATAAAGTTAAAATCAAGGTTCCTCAAAAAGGAGTAAAGCTAAGGCTTGTGAAGATGGCCAAGAAAAATGCTGAAATCATCAAGCATCAAAAGAAAAAGATGGAGTCAGCATTGATAGAGCTCAAAAAGTACCTTAAGCTTGAAAAGATGCCTCACGTAATCGAGGGATATGACATCAGTAATATTTCAGGCAAGTTTGCAGTCGGTTCAAAAGTATCGTTTAAGGATGGAAAACCAAACAAAAAGATGTATAAACATTTCAGAATGGAAACTCCCGGTCCAAACGATTTTGCAATGATGGAGGAATTGCTGACCCGCAGACTGAAAATGATAGACCGCGACCCCGAACCTGACCTGATAGTCATCGATGGAGGTAAAGGACAGCTGGGTATGGCTTATGGCGTATTGGAAAAATTGAATCTCACCCATATTCCAATCATTGGTCTTGCAAAGGAATTTGAAGAGATATTCACGCCTCATTCCAAACGTCCTATAATAATTCCAAAAAACAATAAAGCATTATACTTGCTTCAGCAGGTCCGTGATGAATCTCACCGCTTTGCGATAACTTATCATAGACAACTCCGCAGTAAAAATATTTCAGCTTCTTCACTTGACGATATCGTCGGTGTGGGCAAAAAAAGAAAGATTGCTCTTTTAAAGGAATTTGGAACAATAGATAACATAAAAAAAGCATCTGTGGAACAATTAGCCAAAACAGAGGGCATGAATTTAAAAACCGCTGAAAATGTTTATAATTATTATCACTAACTCCTAATTATTTTTTATTGAAAAATACTAATTTTGCATTAACTTTAAATATAAGTATTTTTAAAACATTTCCATAAGAAATAAAAAGGTTATATCATATGGTAAAATGTCCTCGGTGCGGATATGAAAATTCATCTTCGGCCATATATTGTGATAACTGCGCTTATTTACTTTCTAAGGGAGAAATTAATAATACTCAGAATACAAAAAAGGAAGGTCGCAGTTATCTGAGCATAGCTAAAAAAATTATAATTGTCATAGGAATCATTATTATCATGTTTCTTTTATTCTCGTTCATCTATGATAATAGTCAACCGACCCAACAGGAATCATTGAACATTGTAGGTGATGATGGAAGCCATCATCAAACTTCTTCTTATCCTTATACTGCAGTAATTAAATACGAAGGCAGCTGGTATGCTGAAATGGGAGATCCTAACTACCTTGTTAAGGAAGCGAATTACGGCTCAAAATATTATGTGCTGGATTGTGCTGGTTGGGAGAGAATCTGCGTTGATGTGCAAAAGCAGGATTACGGCGATGGCGAACTTAAGGTTCAGCTATTAAGAAATGGTGAAGTTGTAGCTGAAAATACAACTACCGAACCTCTTGGAAAAATTGTTATTCATTACAATTATTGAATCTGACTTATTCTTTCTTCTAAAAGCTCCACTAACTCTTCAGTTTTGTAGACTCGGATTTCCTGGGAATCCTTATCCTTAAATATTTTAATAAATGCAATCAAGTCATTGCATAATTGCTCATATTGTATGCTTAATGTGTTATAGTTATTCAGCAATCCGAATGCTTTTTGCTGGTCCATTTTAGGGTTGTCCCTTAGAATTCTTTCCATATTGGCGAAATGTGTTTCAATCATGATTTTGTCTTGTTCTAAGATGTCCATATATTCTTGAATTTTATTGTCGCTAGCCATGTTTATCACTTATTTAAATATTAAATTATTAAACTATAAATAGTTTCAAGAATATAATTTTATCATTAATAAGGGGCATTTATGATGATTAAAGTTGAAAACGTAAGTAAAGATTATGAATTGGATGACGGCACTAAAGTCACCGCACTAAAAAATGTCAGTTTTGAAGTTAAGGAAGGGGAAATACTTGGAATCATGGGAAAAAGTGGTTCCGGTAAGACCACTCTTTTAAGAGCATTGCGCGGTGTTGAACGAATTGATGAAGGAAGTATTGAAGTTGGGAAAGTAAAGGTAACTTCCGAATCTTCTCAGTTCTATTATAATGAGCTTAAAAAGGAAACCGCCATACACCTTCAAAGGTCTTTTGGCATATGGCCGGATACCGTACGTGAAAATGTACTGCGTAAATTATATGCTAGAAGATACTTCGATGAAGGAGACACCAATTTTGAAGTGGCGGAAAGTGAATTCGGTGATGAAGCTGATGAAATATTGGAACTAGTTTCACTAACCCACAAAAAGGATCACTATGCTTCAGTTTTAAGCGGTGGAGAAAAACAAAGACTTATCATGGCAAGGCAACTTGCAAAACAGCCTACAGCTTTACTTCTTGATGAACCTGCAACCATGGCATGCCCTAAAACAAAACAAGAAATATTGGATGCGGTTAAAAAAATCAACAAAGAATTAAATATTACCGTCATTATCGTTTCACATTTGCCTGATATCCAAAAATACCTGGCGGATAGGGTAATTCTCCTTGAGGATGGTGAAATAGTTGATGAAGGCTCTGCAAATGAAATCTGTGATAAATTCATGGAAGGCATGGATGACATTGTTGACATTCAAAACATCGCAACCGATGAGGATTTGATTGATGTCAGGGATGTCTTTAAAAGATTTTACCTGCTGACCGGCGGTGAAGTTCTTCAGATTGAAGACATCAACTTTAAAGTTCAAAATGAGAATATTTTAAGTATCATAGGACCTAGTGGCGCTGGTAAAACAGTACTTTTGAGAATGCTTGGAGGATTGGACGATCCTGATAAAGGAGAAGTGCTATATAAAGTGGAAGACAAATGGGCGGATATTGATATTCCGGGCATTGACCGTATGAAAATACGCTCAAAATTAGGTTTCATGCACCAGGAATTTGCTTTAACACACTATGCAACTGTTTTAAGCCAGTTATCTACAAGATTAGGTTATAAAAAGCAGGACATTGTTAATGAGGCAAAGGCAAGAGCTGAAAGATTAGGTTTAAGTGAAGAATTGTTGGACTCCTTTTATCTGTTGACTGATTTGCCGGAATCAGAAGCAAAAGAACGTTTAAGGCAAGTCGGTTTGGATGGTGAAATATTAAATGATTTGTTCCCGAGATTCCCTGAAACCGCTACAAAAGAAGCGGTAGCGGATATCTTTGAAAGTCTTGATTTGGATATGGATATTCTTCATAGAAAATCATATGAACTGTCCGGAGGTCAAAAGGTACGTGTAATGCTAGCGCTGATATTGGTTTCAAGACCAAAATTCCTGCTTCTGGATGAGCCGTTCGGAGATTTGGATCCGATTACATTGAGGGATGTCACAAATGCATTGAAAACAATTTCTAAGGATTATGGAATCACTATTGTAATGATTTCACACAACACAGACTTCATTAAGGAATTATCCAACAGGGCAATATTCATGGATGATGGAAAAATCATAGATGATAGTGAAGACATTGATGAAATTGTCGATAATTTCATTGATTTCTGTCATGCAGATTACCTTAAAGGAGACTGATTAATGTTTGATGTAATTGCGGTTCCTGTTGACGGGTCTGAATACGGATACAAGGCAGCAGATGTTGCCATTGAAATCGCACAGAAATTCAACTCTAAAATCGCTGCAGTTCATGTTTTGGAAGAGTTTTCATTCAATAGCTTCGATTCACAGGAGGATTCCGGTGATGAAATCCTGGCCAAAATTTCACAAAAGGCCTCCAAGGTAGGCATTGAGGTTACAGAACATCTACTTACAGCAGACCCTTTAAGGGATATGAAGTTTATTATTGACCAGACTCGTGCGGATTTAGTTGTTATTCATGCCCATGGTTCAAATAACAACAGATTCGTATCATTTGAAGAGAATAAAGTTTCTGATACTCAAATAGGTTCAGTTTCAGAAAGACTTTTAAGAACTTCAGATGTCCCAGTATTGTTGGTAAAATAATATTTTAAAACTTATTTTTTCTTTTTTTATTCATTATATAGCTATTTTTAACTAAACTTTTAAATAACATAAAAAACTAATTAATTATAACATAAATTGTTATATTAAGGAGATATTTTTATGATTGTAAAAGATTGGTGCTCATTCTGTGGTGAATGTGCCGGAGTTTGTCCAAGAAATTTAATTCAAGTAAGAGAATACAGTCTTGTATTCAATGAAGAAAATTGTAAAGAATGCTCAATATGTATTGATGCATGCCCTATTGATGCTTTAGAAAGGGAGGCTGAATAGTATGATTGAAACTGATGTAATTGTAGTAGGTTCTGGACCTGCAGGTTCAAGTGCGGCAAAACACGCTGCATTAGGTGGAGCAAAAGTAATTTTAATGGATAAGAAATCTGAAATCGGATCACCGAAAAGATGCGCTGAAGGAGTTTCAATTCAAGGTCTTGAAAAATTGGGCATCGAACCTTCCCCTCGCTGGGTAACCCAGGAAATCGAAGGGGTCAGAATACAAACTCCAGACGGAACTGACGTATGGTTAACTAAAGATGAAGTAAAATTGCCTGAAGCAGGCTACATTCTTGAAAGAAAAGTATTTGATAAACACATGGCAATGGATGCGGCAAGAGCCGGTGCTGAAATCAAAATCAAAACTTTAGTAACAGGCATTGAAAAAATCAATGACGGTTACATTGTTGAAACTGAATGCATGGGCGAAAAAATTGATTACAAATGTAAAATACTAATCGCTGCAGATGGTCCTGAAGGTCACGTTGCAAGATGGGCAGGTTTAAAACCAGCCGCAAAACCTAAAGAAATGGAATCCGGTGTGCAATACGAAATGTGCAATGTCGAATTTGAAAAACCTGGTGTTATTGAATTCTACTTGGGATCATGCGCTCCTGGAGGATATGTATGGATTTTCCCTAAAGGGGATGACATTGCTAATGTTGGTTTGGCAATATTGCCTCACAAAGCTGAAAAAACCGCTAAAGAGTACTTGGATGATTTTGTTGCAACTTCTCCATACTTGAAAAATGCACAGGCCGTTGAAATGAATGTAGGAGGAGACCCTGTTGGTGGAATGACCAAAAAACTTTATGATGACAATATTATGGTTGTCGGTGATGCTGCAGGTCAGGTAAACCCGTTAACCGGCGGAGGAATCATCAGCGGTATGACCGGCGGAATGTGCGCAGGACAAGTGGCTGCTCAAGCTATTAAAGAGGACTGCTCTAAAAAATTCCTTAAACAATACGACAAGATGGCACATGAAGAGCTTGACCATGAAATTAAAAGATATAAAAAGGTACAGGAATATCTGCTCACATTATCCGATGATGAATTGGACAGTATAGGTCATGCATTCCAAGGAGAAAAATTCGATAAGATTTCCACCACTGAAATCGTTCAAAAATTAATCAAAGTTTCTCCTAAAGCTTTACTCAAGTTAGGTAAATTTATCTAGGTGTTCAGATTGATTCTAGTTACTGGCGGAGCGGGCTATATTGGTTCCCATACCAATAAGGCCCTACACAATGCAGGTTATGACACTGTTGTTCTGGATAATCTCTCAAAAGGTTATGAGAATTTCGTTAAATGGGGAAGTTTCGAAAACTGCGATAT
>NZ_JAFQXT010000014.1 GCF_017406825.1 Methanobrevibacter sp. | reverse complement strand
TATTTTCAAACAACAGCTGGAGAATTGCGGTGTGGACTACATTGATTATTACATGCTGCATAATGTAAGCGGATTAACTGAAAATGCATGGAAAAATGTTGATCTGTTCTCATTTATTCAAAAGAAAAAGGAAGAAGGACAGGTTAAACATATTGGAATATCAACACACGGGAATTCTGAATTTTTAGAGGAAATCCTATTCTTGCATCCTGAAATCGAATTTGTATTGCTTCAAATCAATTATCTCGATTGGGAAGATGAAAATATCGAATCAAGAAAATGTCTGGAAGTTGCAAGAAAATACGATAAGCCTGTAATGATAATGGAACCGTATAAGGGAGGATTCCTGGCTGATGTTCCGGAAGAGGCTGAAAAGTTAATGAAGCAATACAACCCTGACAGGTCAGTAGTTTCATGGGCCATGAGATTCGTGGTCAATCTTGATGATGTCTGTGTTGTTTTAACTGGAGCAAGCAGTTTGGAACAGCTTGAGAACAATATCGAGGAGTTCAAGAATGCCGATGCATTAAATGATGATGAACTTAAGATTCTCGAAGAGGTTTCGGAAATTATCAACAATAACATCACGGTTAACTGCACCAAATGCAGATATTGCGTGGATTCATGTTCCGAGGAAATTGACATAGCCAGGCTCTTTGATTTGTACAACAAGCATAAGCTATTGGAAACCGATGAGTGGACACCCCATGGAAATGCTTATTTGAATTATTCCAAGCTTGAAGGTGTAGGAATAGCTTCAGACTGCATTGAATGCGAAATGTGCATTGAAGAATGTCCGCAACAGATAAATATCCCTGAAATTCTGAAGGATGTCGCAAAGACCTTTGAGACTGGAATTTACGGATTTGAAAATTAAGTTAATTTTAATAATAATCATTTATATATTTAATAATAGTATATTTTATTGAGGTTAATTATGATACCTGGTATGAATAAAAAGCAAATGAAACAAATGGAAAGACAAATGAAAAAAATGGGCATGAAAATGGAAGAGTTAGAAGGTGTCCGTGAAGTAATCATTCGTTTTGATGAAAAGGAATTAATCATTGACAATCCAAGTGTAAGTTTAATGAATGTAATGGGTCAGGAAACATACCAAATCGACGGTAAAGCCCGTGAAGTAGAATTGGAATATGAAATAGAAATACCTGATGAAGATGTTGAAATGGTAGCCAATAGCGCAGGTGTCAGTGAAGATGAAGCAAGACAGGCTTTGGAAGAATGTAAAGGAGACCTTGCAGAAGCTATCATGAAATTAAATCAATAGATAATATGACTTTAATCGTACACATTTCTGATCTGCACATATCAGAAAATACCTTTGACGAAGAAATGTTTATGAGTGCTGTAAGTGAAATAAATGAGTTACAGCCAGACATGATCATTTTGACCGGAGATATCACTAACGACGGTTATTACAGGGAGTTTGAACAGGCCACTAAATATCTGGACATGTTCGAATCACCATTATTTGCAGTTCCAGGAAACCATGACGCCCGTAATTTAGGTTATCAAACCTTCGAAGAGCTGATCGGCGAGAAAAGTTGGAAACTTACCATGGATGATGATCTAACAGTCATAGGACTCGACAGCAGTTCTCCCGACCAGGACACAGGTCATGTCGGAAACCCTCAGCATATGTGGCTGCAGCATCAGTTGGATGAAAGTGTAATTAATGAAAATTTCACAGTCGTAGCCTTACACCATCATATAGTACCTATTCCACAGACCGGTCGTGAACGCAACGTTTTGTCCGATGCGGGAGATATCCTTAAGACAATAACCACTCATGAAGTGGATCTGGTTTTATCAGGACATAAACATGTTCCAAACATTTGGAAACTGAATGAAACCATTATCGTCAATGCAGGTTCAATTGCATCCAATAAACTCAGAGGAAAGAATAGGAATTCATATATCGTTTATGAAATATCCGAAAGCGAAATAGATATTTTCCTC
The DNA here is from genome assembly GCF_017406825.1 of Methanobrevibacter sp. Classification (GTDB taxonomy): domain Archaea; phylum Methanobacteriota; class Methanobacteria; order Methanobacteriales; family Methanobacteriaceae; genus Methanocatella. The sequence goes on along the minus strand of NZ_JAFQXT010000014.1, from coordinate 17,289 downwards.
CACGAAGTTAAGGGTGAAAAATTCTTATTTGGAAAATATCCTAGAAATAAATTATAAAATAGATTTAAATATTAGAATTAAATATATATATTAAACTGAATTAATTTAAGGTGATATTATGAAAGTTGTTGTAGATGCTTCTAATGTTGCTCATCATGTTAAAAATGAAAACGGACAACCTAAATTGGCCAATATCCTTGCAGCCGTAAAAGCATTAGAAGAAAGTGAAGATGAATTTGTAATTATTGCCGATGCATCACTTCGTCATGACATTGACGATAAGGACAGTTATTTGAAATTGCTGGAAAGTGATAATGTAGAGGAAGTTCCAGCAGGAAATGATGCTGATCATTTTATTTTAGATATTGCTACTCGTGAAAGAGCAAAAATATTATCAAATGATAAATTCAGAGATTATGCCGCTGAATTCAGGAATATCGCTTCAATGAGAATACCATTCATCATTGATAATGGCAGACTTACCTTTGGAAAACCGAAACGACCTAAAAAGGACAAGAATATACTTCAGCACATTTGTGATGAGATTATTAAAGAATTAACCTTCAAAAAATGGGAAATTTATACAGGTAAGGAAGGATTGGAAATTTCCCCGTTAAATATTGCCAAACAAGCAATCATTCGTATAGATAATGAGAATAATGCGGAATCAAAACTGGAGAATATTTTTGCAAAAATACCAATGTTTAACAAGATTGTGGAAATGGTTGATGATGTGGAAATAGCCGCTCCATATGTGATTTTTGTATTAGTGCATCCTAAAGATTATAAAGTTGCCGTAAAAAATGCAGGTAACATTTCAGTCACTGTTGCAGACAGGTTAGGTCTTGAGAAAAAGCCTTTAATCGCTGTACGTAATGATTTGTTTACAAAACCCGGCACTTTCGAATTGAATATTCTGCTTGCAGATGAGGTTTCCGAAAATGCTCCATACAACATTTTAGTACGTGTCAGCGAGCATGATGAAGTGTTCATTAAGAAGAATTCAAGAAACATTGCAAGTACAATCGCAGGAAGGCTCGGGTCCTGGAAATTCCCGTTCGTATCCGTAAAACCGGACATGCTTTTAGAAAAACCGGGTGATTTTGAAATCGTATTGGAAAAGGGAGGAGGCTTAGATGACTAATGGTTTAACTAAGTCTTTCATTAAGCTTACAACCAAGCTTAATCCCATAGCTGTTGGAACCAAATTTTTTCCAACAAACTCCTTAGAAACCGAGTATGTGGAGTTATTCAATTACACCCAAACTATCCTGTTTGAGCTTGAAAAAGCAGAAATCACCTCAGACACCATTCTACAAAATCTTATTCGCGATGTCGGTGCCGAAAATCTTCCGAAGGATTATACATTTCATGAATTGAAACCTGCGGAAAATAGGATTGAAGAATATGCACTGGTAAGTAATATTATTATGGGAAGTGACCGTTATTTTTACATTGAACTTCCGCATCCTTCCCGTTTGATTGATATATTTGTTAAAATCATCGAAAACGAAAAGGGAGAAATTGTGGAAAAGACAGCAACAGAACTCGTTGCTAAAATGTTAAGTAAAAATGATGCAATTCGCGTAGCTATTGAATTAATTGGAATAGGATTGTCTGAAGGCATACAGGTTATATCTGCTGTTGGAATGACAGGTGCAGCCTCTATTGAACGTGCAATTCATTACACTCAAAACATCGGCAGTTTTCCAGGTATCGCATTCACCAAATTAGGTGGAGAATATGCACTGGTATTCGATTCACCGTTTTTGCTAAGAGAATCCAGACCTGTCGATTTGGAAAATTACCTGTTCATTGATTTAATCGATTCAACTAAATTCATCAATAAAAATGGAAGAAATCAGCTTGTTGATTTAATGACCGCTATCAAAAACTTCATTGAAACTGAATGTGAAGGTGAACTGGAAGGTTACAGGGAAGGTGGAGATGATTTTATTGCTAAATTCCCATCAAAAGATTTAGCAATCCGTGCAGGACTTGATGCGGCTTGGTTTGCATTGGATAATGGTGCCAAAATCAGGGCAGGTATAGGAAGAAGTAGACGTGAAGCTGGTGAAAGAGCTCAGATTGTTGATGATTTGGACTCAGCCGCTCCATTGTCATTGGTCGTTTTTGAATTGGCCAACGGACTGTATGCTTATAATATCCCATCCGAATTCACAAGAACATTGATCAACTTGGTTGAAAATGAAAAACCTAAATTAATTGGTGTGTTCATATTTGTATTCTTATTTGCTTATATAATGTCAGTATTAGGATTAGGAGTGTTTAGCTTTATTGGAGTTATTTTAGCCCTAGTATACGCATTAGTTTCTTAAATTAAATTATAGTAAAGATAACATGAGACGAAACAAAGATGATAAAAGAGTGTTGCGATCAGGAAATGGTCAGCAAAATAAATCTAGAAGATTCAGGAGCAGGAATAATAATGCCCGTCGCAATTCTTCAAATAGATTCTCCATGAATAATTCTCGTCGCGGCGCTCCGAACAGACCTCCTATAAATCCCAGAATGGCTAAGAAAAAAAGAAAGGCAAATAAGACTCTTGTTTTCTTAATGGTTTTTGCTTTAATTGCATTTGTTATTGGTGCAGGAATCGGGGTTTCATTAAGTCTGGATGACGGCAGTGATGATGGACCTCATTATGAAAATGTTACAGATGAAATGACAAGTAATCTAAATCAGTCAGATCAGGTAATCTTTGATGAAGATGTTGATCGTGTTGATTTCAACGAAAATGAATCTTCTATGATAGAAGTAACGGCTATTGGATAAGTATTTATTGTGATTTTTATGGATTTTATTAAAGAACTTGATGGAGGATTTTCAGTCATAGAAAATCTCAAAGTATCAGGGGCTCGTGAAGGCAAATACGGTGTAAGCATTATCGTTTGTCCAAACAGTAATGCTTCGGCGGTTTTCACTTCAAATAAGGTAGTTGCCGCTCCTGTTAAATACACAAAAAATGTTTTGAAAAAAGGAATTGTCTCTGCGGTTTTTGTAAACAGCGGTAATGCCAATTGCTTTACCGGCCAACAGGGATTTAAGGATTGCGAAACCTTGGTTGAACTTGTTGCAAAAGACTTGAAATTGCCTAAAGATGAAATAGCCATTTCATCAACCGGTGTTATTGGCCGTGAAATGCCAATAGATGTCATTTCTAAAGTGACCTATGAATCATTATCCAAATTAGGAAATTCTCCTGAAAATTCCCTTGCAGCAGCAAAAGCTATCATGACAACCGATACATTTCCAAAGGAGTGCGCCGTTGAAGTCACATTAATCACCGGCGAAACTGTAAAAATTGCAGGAATCACTAAAGGAAGCGGAATGATTGCCCCGAATATGGGCACCATGTTATCATTCATTGTAACGGATGCGGTTATTCCATCCGATGAAATCAAAAAGGCATTAAAAACATCTGCGGATATCAGTTTTAACATGATTGTTGTTGATGGTGATGAAAGCACTAACGACACATGCTTGATGATGGCAAATGGAGCATCAGGCGTAAATGTCATAAAGGACGGCAAGATCGATTCAAATTTCCAGCAAGCTTTAAATTACCTGTGCATAGACCTTGCCAAAAAGATGGCCCGCGATGGTGAAGGAGCCACCAAGTTCATTGAAGCCAATGTATGCGGTGCAAAAGATGATGAGGATGCACGACTTGCAGCAAAATCCATTATCTCTTCAAGCCTGTTTAAATCTGCAGTATTTGGAGGAGATCCCAATTGGGGAAGAATCGTTTCTGCAATTGGTTATTCAGGATGCGATTTGAATCCGGATATTGTAACAATATCAATTGCAGATGACGCAGATGAGGTGGACCTTATTAGAAAAGGTGAAATATTGGCATTTGAAGACACACCTTATCTTGAAAGGGCCGAAAAGATAATGCAGTCAAAAAATGTCACTGTAAATATTGACATGTATTTGGGTGATGGTGAAGCCACGGCTTGGGGTTGTGATTTAACATATGATTATGTTAAAATCAATGCCGAATACACCACTTAAAGAAAACCTTTAAATATCTTAAAAACAAATATTTTTTTGTTATAGATTTAATTCTAATTTTGTAATGATAAATTTCAAGGAGGGTAAGATATGGCAAAAGTTAAAGGAACCAACAGAAGGACCAGACAAAAAAGAAGTTACACCAAACCTGGTAGTAAAAGAGGAAGAGGAGTAAAACAAACCTGGAAAAAATAATCCTCTTATCATGGGTGATAATATGATGATGCCTGAGAATGGACATAGGGCTCATGGATTTTCAAGTGCATTTTTCCTTGATTCTGATGAAATTATCATGGAATTAAACTTAAATGGAAACGAGACTCTTATGGATGCCGGCTGTGGTGACGGCCACAATGCAATTAAAATTTTAGAAGACTATAATCATTATGGAACAGTTTACGCTGTAGATATTTATGACGCTTCCATCGAGGACATGGAGAGCTATAAAAAGGAAAACAATGTTGAAAATTTAATCAATATCCAAGCCGATATTACTGAGGGAATTCCAAATGTTGAAGACTCTTCGATTGATGTTGTCTTGCTTGTCAATGTTTTCCACGGATTCAAGGCTTCAAGAAAACTTGATGAAGCGGTTGATGAACTTGCAAGAATTGTATCTGATGATGGCAAGATAGCCATTATGGATTATAAGGCATGGGATGTGCCAAATGGCCCTCCAACCAAGATGAGATCTTCTCCTGAAGATTTAAAAAAGCTATTTGCAGCTCATGGTCTTAAAATGATTTATTTGAATGAGGAAATCGGCGAGGATATTCCAGAAGGCAAATCCCATTATTTAATCATGTTCGAAAAGGAATAGCTTTTTTTGATTGAGAGTTAAAACTTTTTTTTGAAAATTATTTATATTATTTTTTAGAAAACATTATTTGTAATGAATTTATAAAATACTTTTAATATCAGGAATATTGAAAAGGAGTTAATTTAATGATTTTTGCAGCAATCTTGGCAGGAGGAATTGGTTCAAGAATGGGAGGTACAGACACTCCCAAACAATTTTTGACCTTAGGAAATAAACCTGTCATTATCCACACTATCGAAAAGTTTGTTATAAATGAAAATATTGATAAGACTATTGTTTTAACCCCTAAAAACTTCATAAACCATACCAATAATTTAATCAAGGAGTATATTGGTGATGATGAGGGCATTATTGTCATTGAAGGTGGAAAAACAAGAAATGATACTCTTATGAACAGCATCAAATTCATTGATGAGAATTTCGGAATCGATGATGATTCAATAATCCTGACACACGATTCTGTCCGTCCATTTGTAACCCATAGGATTATTAAGGACAATATAGAAGCTGCAAGGAAGTATGGGGCATGCGACACTGTCATTCCTGCAACTGACACTATTGTTGAGAGCATTAATGGTGAGACTATACAGGCCATCCCCGTGAGGGATTATTATTACCAGGGCCAAACTCCACAGAGCTTCAATGTAAAGAAACTTTTCAACCTGATCAACAGTTTAACAGAAGCCGAAACCAATATACTGACAGATGCATGCAAAATCTTCACTCTTAAAGATGAAGATGTACATCTCGTTGATGGTGAAGTAACAAATATCAAAATTACATACCCGTATGACTTGAAATTGGCAAATACAATTCTTGAGGATAAAAATGATTAATATCGTATACAGACTGAAATCCCCGAAATTCTTTGAAGAGGCAATAGATGAAATAGAACTTGACGGAGTAGTTGTAAGACCAACACATCTTTCAATCTGTCAGGCGGACCAAAGATACTATCAGGGTTCAAGGCCTGCCGAGGTTCTTGATGAAAAATTGCCTATGGCGCTGATTCACGAAGGAATCGGTGAAGTGGTCTATGATGCTTCAGGAGAATATGAAGCGGGAGATAGTGTTGTGTTGATTCCGAACACACCTCAGGGAGAGGATGTCTGCAGAGCCAATTATTCATATAACTCAAAATTCAGGGGAAGTGGATTTGATGGGTTTACATCTGATTTGATTAAATTGGAATCAGATAGGGTAGTTAAGATACCAAATGATTTCAATAAGAATGTTTCAGCATTTATAGAATTGATTACTGTTGCTTATCAGGGAATATCAAAGTTCTCAGAAATTGCCGTAACTCCAAAAGATGTTATCGGTGTTTGGGGAGACGGAAACCTGGGTTTCATAACCGTGTTGCTTTTAAAGGAAAAGTTCCCCCAATCCAAAATAATAATTTTCGGCAAGCATCTTGAAAATCTAAACTTATTTTCATTCGCTGATGAAATCTATCAGATACATAATGTTCCTGATGACATTGTAATAGACCATGCATTTGAATGTGTGGGATCAAGTGCTTCCCAATCTGCAATTGAACAAATCATTGATTTAATCAATCCTCAGGGTATAATAAGCCTATTTGGTGTAAGCGAATATCCTGTACCAATCAATACGCGGATGGTTTTGGAAAAGGGATTGACAGTTCAGGGAAATAGCCGATCAGATAGGCAGGACTTTGTCGGGGTTGTCGAAACTTTAAAACAAAATCCCAAATTGTTCGAATATCTTGATAAGTTAGTGACCAACATCTGTGAAATCGACACTTTAAATGATTTGAAGGAAGCGTTTGACATAGACCATAACTCACACTTCGGCAAAACCATCTTAAAATGGAATAAATAATTGTTAGAAGTATCTATTAATTATTTTGAAATATTCCAATCTGAAATAATTCCTGTCTTTTCTATCACACCTTACGGGAAGCAGTGCAAGGGCATGCAAGTCATCCATATCTAAGATTTCGTTTCGTTTTAGCTTGTTTTTAATCCCATTTAGGATGATGTGGCAGAGGTCTTCCTGTGAGCATGCAAGTTTGATGGTGAAATCGGATTCAGATTTTATAACGCATTCCCTAACTCTCACATCAACATTTTTTGGACATAAAAGGTAGACTGATACATGTTTGTGGTGTTTTTCATAGAGGTTTTCAGCAAATTCCACATATTTTACAAGTTCCGCTTCATCAAAATCTTTGAGCTGAAATTCAAAATCGATAAATGCGCCATCTTCTGTTGTGAAAATGTCTCCTCCGGGATGAATGTTTTCATCAAGCCTTCTTACATCTTCAGGGGTTCGGCATTTAATGGGTCTGTCGTCCTTGAATGTTTCTTTGATTATTTTAGTTCTTATATCAAAATCTTTTTTATCCATATTTTAACCTTTTATAATTTAATTTGCATTTTCTATTTGGGATTTTATCTTTTATAAATTGGTTAGTTATAAAATAAAGCAATTTAATTAGGTTAAAATAATTTTAAATAGTTTTTAGAACTTTTATATGATGATGATATGTTGCTTTGACTTCTTTTGTCCGGGAAGTTTTGCGCAAATCAGTCAACTTGGAGAATTGGGGTTCAATACTGTTGATTGTTTTTAGGTTATCCAGGCATATGTTCAAAATGATGCATTAATCCAAGTTGAGGTAAGTGATCCAAACATTGTTGGCGATGGAGCAGTGACCCTAAAAATCAACAATGCAACATACACTGAAATTCTGGAATCCGGAAGAGTATCATTCACACTTTCAAACTTACCTGCAGGAGCATATGATGCAATTATAATCTATGATGGCGGTTTGAATCACAACAATGAAAGCAAAAGCATAAAATTCAATGTTTTCAAATTGAATGCAGTTATTGTGGCTTTTGATAAGTCATATGTAATCAACTACGGCGGAAAATATTCAATAACCCTCAAGGACGAAAAGGGCAGTGTTTTTGCCGGCCAAAGAGTCACTTTCACATTAAACGGAAAAGCTATGGGATCTGCTGTGACTGATGCCAAGGGCGTTGCAACAATCGCCTTGACTGCGAATATGCTTAAAGCGGCTAAGGCAGGCAATAAAAACCTGATTGTTAAATTAACCAGCAACAATTATCAGGCAAGTAAAACAGTTAAAATCACTGTCAGCAAGGAGAAAACAAAAATTGCCGCCAAAAAGAAGACATTCAAAAAAGCCCAGAAAGTCAAAAAATACACAATAACCTTGAAAAACAGCAAGGGTAAAGCGGTTAAGAAAGTACAGGTCACCTTAAAAGTTAAGGCAAAAACCTTTAAGGCAAAAACCAATGCCAAAGGAAAAGCAATCTTCAAAATCAAGAAATTAACCAAAAAAGGAACATTTAAAGCAAAAATAACGTTTAAAGGTGATAACTACTACTTGAAAACAACCAAAAACGTGAAAATTATAATTAAATGAGATTTTCATCTCATTTCTTTTTTTTATTTTCCGATCTTGACACATATTTAAAAAAAGTATATTTGGATAAAGTTGAATATTATTATTAAGGTAGTGTTAAAATGATGATTAATCTAGGCGCCGAATTCGGCACTCATTTGGAATCCAGTGAAGATGCTGTTGAACTGATTGAAATTTTAAATAAAATCCCCAAAGATGATTTTATAATTGATTTTAAGGAAGTTATGTTTGTCACTATGAATTTTGCACAGGCATACTACACTGCAAAATATGATTCGGATAAGAAGATTTCCGAAATCAATCTATCTGATGAGGTAACCGTTGTTATGGGTGCTGCTGATGAAGCATGCAATCCATAGTCCTTTTTTCAAGTTTGCCTATTTCGGTAGTTCAATACTAAATTAATATATTTGTATTGACAAATATTTTACTATGGAAATAACTAAAAAACCAGTTGAACTAATAGAACTGTTCTATGATTTGCTGTTTGTATATGCAATTTCACAATTGACAAGCCTAATCAATGAGCCAATGGGAGGAGTTATTCCCGTAAGTAATTTTTTCACATATTTCGTAACTTGCTTTGTAATTCTTCAGGCTTGGCTCTACTTTACCAATTATGTTAATCGTTATGGTGAGTGGAGGTGGTATGAATACCTTCTTGCCTGCATAAACATGATTGCAGTTATTTTCATGTCAAATACGATTACCGGGGATTGGTCGGTAATGTATTTCACATATGACGTTTCCATGATGGTAATTCTTTTAACGGTAGCATTGCTATATGCAGTTCATGCAAAAAAGGAACATTCCTTAAAAGGAGCGGCGGGAAATTCCATTTCAAACATTTTAATTGTTTGTTTCATTTATCTGATAGCAATTCTATGCGCATTAAACGGATTACAGGAATATGTTCTGGCAATTAATGTTCTGGCAATTATAACCGGTGCATTCATACCATTTTTCAACAGGGGCCAATTCAGCAAGAGCATCATTAACTTTCCGCATCTTGTTGAGAGATTCGAACTTTTGACTATCATCACTTTCGGCGAAGCCATCGTTGGCCTTACACATTTTTTCGATGCACTGAATTTTTCATTTGTTCCGATATTTGTATTTCTGATTGTCATTACAATGTTTGGGTCATATGTGACTCAAATCCATAGGTTAATGGAACATTATCGTGTTGAACGCTCATTAAGATTAATGTTTAGCCATTACTTCATAATCATCAGCATAAATCTTGTCACAGTCGCCTTTGAGCTAATTCATGCAGGTGAGGTCAATTACTGGTTTGTGAGCGGATTAATGATAATCTCATTAATCGTTTTCTACATTTCAATAATGGTTAACAAGCAATATTATAAGCAAAATATTAAATTAACCAAAAAAGATATATTAGAAATGATAATAGTATTTGTGGTCGGCATAACTATTATTTTAATATCTGTTTCAAATTTATATGCTTTCTTAATTGGAGGTTTAATAATTACATTTGGCAATTTTTCAATATTGCAAATGAAGTATAAAAGGTGTTTAAGTGAGTGAACAAAAATTAGAAGTATTCAATGTTTTAAATTTTTTAAAAAATGGTTATGAACTTGAAGATATTTTGAATGAAGGTAAATTCGGGACATTCTCATCAGCGCAGGAATGCATTAAGTATCTGGTTGATGAGGGTTATCTTGAGGGGGATATCAGCAGTTTGGCTTCAGAAACTGAGGATAATGTCGAATTAACAGCCGAGGAAGTATCAAATAAATACACTGTTGCTCAACTGAAGGATATCCTAAGGGAAAACGGTCTGAAAGTTTCCGGAAAAAAACAGAAGTTAATTGAAAGGGTCTTGCCGGTTTTAAACAGCAATGGTGAAGTCGAGTCTGTTGAGACTTCTTTGAATTTCGATGACTTAAAACTGACAGATAAAGCCAAGGAGTTCATAAAGGAAAATGAATGGATGGATCTCTACATGTTTGCTCTTGTAGCTTTCAGGTTTGAGGATTATGAAACATACTATAACGGTTCAAATCTTGGAAGTGTTGAAACCGCATTGAAATTCTGTGACGAAATATTATCAAGAGCATTGATCGCAAATCAATTTTTGGTATTCATCGATGCATTATCCGCTAAAGCGCATGTCTATGCATATGATGGGGATTATGAATCCTTCCTGGATTATGATTTGCAACGTTATATTTTGGGATTGAACCCGATTGTTATGGATGCGCAGACCTTGGCCACTTATGATGTGATAAATGAAGCTAATATCATTAATCTAAAAAATGTCACAGAAAAACTGGATTTAGGAAGTCTTAAGAAAAGATTTGATAGGATTTGGAACAAATCCCGTATTCACAATATCTTTGTGCCTAAAAAGGCTTGCTATAAGATTCTGCAGAAAGCCATGGCAGGTGCAGATATCACTGAACTTAATTTCGATATTAAGGATAAATACTTCAATAATAAATTGGGAATTTAAAAATGAAATCTAAAGTTGCCGGAATTGCCCTGATAATAGGCAGCATATACTATGTTTTAGCCGAAGCTATTTCCGCAACTTTCTTCAATGATTCCCTATTCAATACTTATATTTTTCATACTATTTCCGAACTGGGAATACCTAATGGGAATTCTCCCTTGTTCTGGTTGATGAATTCCGCTTTTATCTTAGTGGGTTTAGCATTAATATTTTCCAGTTTTTACAGGTTTAAGGATTTCTTTATTAAAAATAATGTCTTCATTTATATTTTATCTGCGATAACGGGTTTGGGGGTCATTATTGTAGGTCTGATTCATGGAGGAAATCCTCTGACTTCCGGTTATCATACATTGGGTGCCGTAATGGCTATTTTGGGAGGCAATATATTACTGGTGCTCGTTTCAAGATCCATGGGCGAATTCCTGAACTATCAAAAAATTACTTTGGTTTTAGGGGTCATCGGATTAGTTGCATTTTGGATAATGTTTTTCAATATCCAAAGTGTTTACATGCCAGTCTTTGAGAGGCTTTCGGTCTACACCCTAATCATTTGGAGTTTCTTAACAGGACTATTTTTGGCAAAAAAATAAGATACATTTTACTTGATTTTTCATTTTATAATTTTGTATGTTTGTGAATTATCTTCAAGTATTTTAATTGGGGATTTAATTATTTCAATTGACTTTGAAAAATTAACTTGATATGTCTGTTGGATGTATGGCAAGTTTAAAAAAAATTGGAAAGTGGTGGTTTTTTAGGAATAACCATCCTTATTCTGATTCATCTTTGTCTTTTTGTTTTTCTTTAAGGTTTTCAATTCCAATAATCATAATTTCGCCTCCATTAATTATTGTCTTTGTTACTTTATTATTTTTCATCATATTTAAATATTTAGGCATACCTAAATTTTTTCAATAAGTATATATTAACAAATTTCAACATTGTTGTGCAGGAATTCCCGCTTTCAAGCTGGGGAGGTTCAAAGAGCAGGAATATATTCTTTCACTTTTTTATACTTTTTCTGATTTAAAAAGGATTTAATAAATTTACGGGGATTTTCTAAGAAACTGATAACATAATCTGCTAAAAAGTCAAGATAACGCACTGTAATCACTGCAGATACAAGGCCGATTGTTCCTCCCCCGATGACATCGATTGGATAGTGAACTCCGCCGTACATCACTACGAATGACAAGATCAGCAAATAAGCGATTGCCGGGACAAATAGTTTGCGCCTATATTTTTTCACCTTCATCATAATAATTGAAAGGACTGTGACCGTAACAGAAAAATGGCCGGACGGGAATGAATAGAATCCATTGTCATTAACTGCCAAACGTATGCCCTCCAGAACCATGAAAGGCCTAGGGCTTGGATAGAAAGTTTTGGACATGAGTATGAACGCGCTTGATACGAAAAATGCAATGATACACAATATTGCTATTTTATATATATTCTCTTTTTTTAGCTTCCAGGAGACTATCAGGATCAATGTGAGAAGAGTTAATGTAACCCTTACATCAGCGAAAGTGTATATGACCGGCACTATCTGATCCAAAAATGGGTTTTGCAATCCCTGATTAATGAAATATAATAAGGCTATCTGAATATTCATAGTTATCAACAACAATTGTTTCAATTATCTAAATCTATCAATATTCGATATTATATAGTTTTTCGCAAGTAAACGCTTGCTTACCAAATATTGGGGAAAATAAGAAATTCTTTAAGTTTTTCAATGACGAATATTCATCCACTTTTCAGGTATTCCTGTGTCCGTTTGCATTCGCTCATGCATTTGGTGCAGCCAAGCCCTACCTTATACTGGCCAATTATGTATTCTGCACATGTTTCAATATCAATAATGTCCTCACGATTCAACCGGTCATTCCATTTTTGGGGATTGATGGCATTTACAGGACAGGCATCCTGACAATTTGTACAGTCATCACATTCGGAATCTGTTATGGGTTCTCCGAATTCCAATGGCATGTCTGTTAGAATAGCTCCAAGAGCAACGGCAGAACCATATTCAGGTGTTACAAACAATGCAGAGCGTCCAATCCATCCGAGACCTGATTTTGTAGCTATTGTCTTATAAGGAAGAATGCTTAATAGTCTTTCCATGTCACATTCATTTCGGGTCATTGTAAGGGCAAATGCATCATATCCGAGATTTTTAATGTATTCTTCACCTTTTAGAGCTATTTCTGTCAAAACGGCAATTTGTGAGTGAAAGCACTTCCAATATTCTTCGTATTCTTCTTCTTTAACCAGATTCATAGCTTCTTTAGGTAATTTTAAAACAAGACTTATTCCATGGGGCAAATCAATAAAATCGCTGGCCAAACCATCAACATCTGCAAAGCCGACTTTACTTGCTCCCAATTCAATCAGATAATTTTTGATATCATTCATCTCGGACATGATAATGATTATATTTTAAAAGTATATAAATAATTAAGTAAATATTAAATGTAGTGATTAAATGAAAGATATTGATGTTTTAATTGAAGCTTTACCATACATTAAAAAGTTTCATGATAAAAAAATTTTAATTAAGTATGGAGGACATGCAATGGTGGATGATGAAGCAAAGTCCTCTACAGCTCGCGATACTGTATTGCTCAAATATGTTGGAATGCAACCATTGATTGTGCATGGTGGCGGTCCGGAAATTTCAAGGTCAATGAATAAACTTGGTAAGGAACCAAAATTCATCCAGGGTTTAAGGGTAACCGATGAGGAAACCATGGAAATCATTGAAATGGTATTGGTAGGTAAGATAAGCAATGAAATCGTATCTGAACTCATCCAGCACGACGGCCAGGCAATAAGCCTATCCGGAAAGGATTCCAGCCTTATATTTGCACATAAAAAGGAAGCTAAAAAAATCGATGAGGAAATAGTTGATTTGGGCCTTGTCGGTGAAGTCGACTGTGTCAATACAGATTTGCTTGAAATGTTTTTAGAAAATGATTACATTCCTGTCATATCTCCGGTAGGTATTGCAAAAGACGGAACAAGTCTTAATCTAAATGCTGATACTGTTGCAGGAGAAGTTGCAAGTGCGGTCGGCGCTGAAAAATTAATCATATTGACTGACGTTCCGGGCGTTTTAAGAAATCCGGATGATCCAGATTCTCTTATTCAAAAAATCAGGGTTTCTGAAATTCCACAATTGATTGAAGATGGAGTTATTTCAGGAGGAATGATTCCAAAAATCGAAACATGTGTTAATGCCATAGAAAACGGTGTTAAATCATGCCATATAATTGATGGAAGGAAAAAGCACTCCTTGCTTTTAGAAGTCTTTACAACAGACGGTATTGGAACTATGATTTACAAATAGTTTCATATTCTTCTCTTTTTTTTTTTAATGTGATGGTTGGTTATTGCAGTACTACTCTTTAAACATTTGTCTCAATTCTCTTCTGAGCAGTTTCCATCCGTTTACTCTTGGAAGCTCTTCAAGCTCAAATATTTTCTTTGGAACTTTATATCGTGATAGGTTTTCACGGGCATAAGAAATCAATCCTTCATCATCAGCTTCGCTTTCCCAAACGACTGCCGCAACAGGGATTTCGCCTCTGTGACAATCGTTTATGCTGAAAATGGCTATTTCCTTAACTTCAGGATATTTTATTAAAACTTCCTCTACTTCTGTTGGATAGATTTTCCATCCGCTCATTACAATCATGTCCTTTTTGCGGTCTGTAATGAATAGGCGGTTATCCTCATCAAGATATCCGATGTCTCCAGTCAGGAACCATCCGTCCTCGAGAAAGGTGGATTTTGTTTTTTCTTCATTTCCCCAGTATCCTTTGGCTATGGCGGGACCTCTAAGAGCGATTTCACCCTGTTCATATTTAGGCAAAACCTTTGAAGCGTCATCTTCATCAACAATTTTCACTTCTGAAAAACAGACTGGATGGCCCACGCTTTCAAATCTGTCGGCTTCACGATAATCTTCCGGTCTGATTACTGTACCTGTCCCTATAACTATTGATTCGGACAATCCATATGCGTTTATTATAGGTATTGCATAGGTTTCATGGAAATCCTTCCATATCTTTTTATGCAATGGCCCTCCACCGGAAACGATTTCACGCACGGTTTTCAATTCATCACGTTTGTCCATTGTGGTCAGGGAGTGTATTACCGGAGGCATTCCGGTTAAAACGGTAACCTGTTCATTTTTACATAAATCAAGGTATTCGTCAATGTTGAACTGTTCCATCATGATGTAATAGGCAGCAGACCTCAGTGCAGCAATCGACCATGAAAGGCCGACATGAGCCATTGGATAGATTCCCAGATAAACGTCATCCTGCTTCAAGGTCAGCACATCACATTCATTGTGGATTGCTGTGAAATAATTTCCGTGTGTCAGCATTGCTCCTTTCGGTTTTCCTGTTGTTCCTGAGGTGTATTGCAACTGGCATAAATCGTCCCAATTGGTATTTTCAGCTTCTAAAACTTCACAATCTCTGAATCTTGATATGTCTGAAGGTATGTATGTTTTGATGTCAATCATGTCTTTTGCATTTTTATCTGTAATCATGAGTTTGGCTTTTGAATCGCTAACAATGTATTTTAGTTCGTTTGCTGTGAAAATCCTGTTTCCGGGAATTGCTATTGCTCCGATTCTCCAGACTGCAAAAAGTGAAAATAGGTATTCTTCGGAATTGTTCAAATAGATCAATACCCTGTCTCCTTTAACAATCCCCAAATCTTTTAGGTCGCGTCCGATTTCAGAGATAATCGATAATATTTCTCCTGAATTATATTTATTTCCTGTAGTAGGATTATATAAAACATCCTTATCTAATCTTTTTGAATTAGCATCTAAAAAAGTGGTAATGTTCAACATCTAAATTAGCTCCTTAACGATGGCTTTTGTCACATCCATTGTGCAGGCGTCCCCTCCAAGATCAGGGGTTCTTATTTTGCAGTCAGCTATGACTTTTTCAACGGCCTTTCGTATATCGTTTGAGATTTCCCATTCTCCCAGATAGTCAAGCATCATTGCGGCTGACAGTATCATTGAACACGGATTAGCTATATTCTTTCCAGCAATATCCGGTGCGGAACCGTGGACAGGTTCGAACAGTCCGTTGTGATCGCCGATATTTCCGGATGGTGCCAGACCTAATCCTCCGACAAGCCCTGCACTTTCATCGGACAATATGTCTCCGAACAGGTTGGTTGAGACAATGACGTCAAAGTTTTGTGGCTGTGTTACAAGATACATTGCCATTGCGTCAACATAGTAATCTTCAGTTTTGATTTGCGGATAATCACGGGCTACTTTGTAAAAGGACTCCTTAAAAACGCCGTCGGTCTTTTTTAAGACATTGCTTTTGTGGACACATGTGACTTTGCTCTGCCCTCTTTTGATGCAGAGGTTAAATGCCGCCTTTGCAATTCTTTCGCAGGCGTGTCTGGTGATGTGTCTTTCGGCAATCATCTTGTTTTCATCACCGTATTCAACTTGTGAATATAGTCCTTCGGTATTTTCCCTAACGATTACAAAGTCGATGTCGTCACGAAGGCAGTTCACGCCTTTATATGATTTTATCGGCCTTATGTTTGCATAAACATTCAGCGCTTTTCTCAGATTGATGATTGGGCTGGGCTGTCCAGGTGTTGATGTGGATGCCCCAAAAAGGACTGCATCGCTTTTGTTGGCTATCTTTATAGTTTCTTCTGGCAATGTTGAACCAGTCTTGTTGAAGCATTCAAAGCCTGCAACGCCATATCTGAAACTGAAATCCAGGTCAATCTTATCAAGCAGATATTCGCATGCTGACATTACTTCCCGGCCTATGCCGTCTCCCCCGATTACCGTAATATTATACATTATTTCACTTAAGACAATTTTGTTCGTATACTAATAATATTTAAGTCATATTATTTAATTGTAATTTTGTTCGTATATTATCGAAATACTTTTATACTATACCAAATATAAATGTTATTAATTACATAGTAAAAGTAGTTAAATACCTTGATTGAAAAGAGGGATAAAAATGGAAAGAAGCATTGATGAGTTAATAGAATTGTTAAACGATAAAGATGACTTTGTTGTTGAAGATGCTATGGGTGAATTAGGATTAAGGTCTGATGAAGCATTTGACCAATTGATTGATGCTTTATCAAACAGAAAAAAAGGAATCAGATTAAATGCAGCCACTCTTTTGGGAGCAACCAACAATCCGAAAGCTATTCCTGCATTAGTTGAAACCCTAAAAGACAATAACAAATTGGTTAGAAGAGAAGCATCCACTGCACTCTCACGTATGGGAGAACCTGCTCTCGACCCTCTAATTGAAACATTGAACGATGAAGATTGGAGAGTTAGAGGAGCAGCCGCATGGGCACTTGGAAATATCGGTGATGAAAAAGCCATTCCTGCACTTGAAAAACTGCTTGACGATGAAAGCGGTTTTGTAAAACAGGGTGCACAAAGTGCTATAAACTCAATTAACAAATAAGCTTAAAGCTTATTTCTTACTTTTTTTTAAATTT
>NZ_JAFQXT010000013.1 GCF_017406825.1 Methanobrevibacter sp. | reverse complement strand
TATAAAACGAAACTTATTCTCAAAACTTTGATTTGCTGATGTGTTTTTGACATTAACACCAATGATATAGAAAATCAAATTTTATTCAACTTTGCTATATCATGAGCCTTTTCAAACTAATCTTCGAATCTCAAATGGGTGATGTTAATATAAAACCAACTGTTAAATGAAAAGAAAATACCTATTAATATATATCTTGAAATTTAAAATATTAATTAACTAATAAAATTATTTGGAGAGGAAGAGTATGAAAGGAGATGTATATTACGGAAAAGGGATTAGAGAGTTGGAAGGCGAATATTCTGATTTGTATGACTTGGTATCCGATATAAACAGTACTGTTTGGAATGGAAAAGTTTTAGATTATAAAACTCAAAAATTAATTGCAATTGGAATTGCAGCATCACGCGCTGATGCAAGAGCTACCAAAAAACAAATCAGAAGCGCTATTGAAGTATTGGGCATTACAAAAGATGAAATTGTGGACGTTCTAAGAGTTGTTCTATTGACTTCAGGAATGCCAGCATTTTCCAAGTCCCTTCAAATTCTAAATAGTGTTGTTGAAGCTATTGAAGAGGAAAGGGAAGATAAGGCATAACCTTCCTCTAAATTTTTTACTTTTTTTTTAAATTTATTAAATTATTAATTCAAGGCCAAAAATTTGGATTATCATCTCTATAATGAAAAATAGAATGAATAAGATCATCCCATAGTTCACAAGCATTGTTTTTAAAGGTTTTTTCAAACTTATTTCTGTTTTTTCACCATTAAATTTTGCTTTGTCAAATTTTGTCAGGCCATATGTTCCTATTATTAAGAAGGTTATTAATGCTATAAGATAAATTGTTATTGTCAATAAATCTATCGGATTAAAGGCTGTTTGAAGATTCATGGCGGCATTTGCAATCTGTATGCTTATGACAGATCCCATAAGATTAACGATTGCATGCAGTATGATGGTGTATGTAATCTTTCCGGTTTTAACATATACATATGCGAAAAAACCGCCCATTAGGAATGCATAAAAGAACTGGTTTAGGTTTCCATGGAATAATCCGAATAGTAAGGCTGATAGGATTATGGATAATTTGGCGCCATATTTTATTGTTCTGTCAATCAATAGTTTTCTAAAAAATATCTCTTCAAATATCGGGGCCATTATACATATTATCACTAAATTAAACAAGATGTCTGTGCTGTTGATTAATTCCTGAACGGGATTTGAGATGTCGCTTTGGATTGCTCCGCTTAAAAGCATGGTTATAATCAGCCCGATGATGTTCCCGATCCACATCAGTGTTATTGTGATTGATATGTAAATCAGGAATGTTTTTGCATCCACACTTCTTTTTTCTATTTTAACTGCATCTAATTTTTTCATCAGCCAATAGAAGATTGGAAATGGCAGGATGTAATTGCAGATTGATGACAATAGACTTATTATATTTATATCGCCCAAATATTCGGGATGTGTTGCATTTAGGATATTGATGAGAATTATCTGAAATATTATCGCAGTCACGCCTAATATCAGGTAATTAGCACCTATCTTTGAGAAAAACTTTTCGTGGATGTTCAATTTTTCACCTAATATATCAATTTCAATTTTCAATTATATATAGTTAGTATTCTAAATTTTTTGCTATCCTCCAATAATTTAGGAATACCTAAAAATATTAATATGTAAAAAGTATATATATATTAACATTGAAGTTTTTCTTCAAAAAAATTAAAGGAAGGTATAAAAAATGAGACGTGATATTATTGACACTTGTATAGAACATAGACATGCATTAATTTTTGCAGCAGGAATTGCAACTGCATTAATCGGGGCTAAAGTTGTAAAATCCCAAACTTTCAAAGATAGCGCAACAAAAGGCATGGCTGCTGTAATGTCAGCTAAAAAAGATGCTGAAGAATGTTTCCAAGACATGAAAGAAACTGCAGAAGACATTGTTGTTGATGCAAACGAGGAAAATAAAAAAGAAATCTACGTCGAAGCAAAAGAAGAATAATTTTGTGATAAATATGAAGTATCAAGTAATGTATGATAGAGGAACCCGTTTAAGGGTTCGTGCAGGCCAATGGGCTTTCACTAAAAAAGAGGGCTATGGCATTGCTTCATTACTTTTAAATCAGGATTTTATCCAAGAGGTGTTCACTTCACATAGAAATGGAAGTATTTTAATATACTTTGATGGTGAAGCCGAAAGCAAACAGAAAATATTCCATCTGCTTGATGGGATTACTATTGACGATTTGTTTGAAGCCGAACCGACACAGACTCAAGTTTCAAAAGAAATAACTGATGATTTCTATTTCAAAATATCAAAAATGGTCGGTCGCAGGTTTCTTAGACGATTATTCCTGCCAGTTCCAATTAAAACAGTAATGACTATTCAGTATACCTTAAAATATCTATGGGGCGGATTGGATAGTCTGACAGATTTCCGTGTTGATGTGGCTTTACTCGACGGTGCTGCAGTTGCAGGCGCTCTGTTGCAGGGCCAATTCAGGCCGGCAAGTTCAATGATGTTTTTATTAGCAATATCTGATGAACTGGAAAATTATACGGTTCAAAAGGCTAAAAGCACTTTAAAAGATAGTTTGGCATTAAATATCGATACTGTATGGTTAGTTGATGAGAATGGTGTAGAAAAACAAGTTTCTGCAATGAATATCTGTAAGGGAGATAAGATAAAAGTTCATATGGGGGATGTGATTCCCGTTGATGGAAAGGTCATTGATGGGGACGCTATGGTCAATGAAGCTTCAATGACTGGAGAACCGTTGGCTGTCCATAAGTCTAAAGGCAAAACTGTCCATGCGGGAACAGTAATTGAAGAAGGAAATATAATTGTTGAAATCTACTCCATGAACAAAGAAACAAGGCTGAATAAAATTATAGATTTGATTGAAAATTCGGAGGATTTAAAGGCCGAAACTCAAAGCAAAGCTGAAAAGCTGGCTGATTCAATTGTTCCATACAGTTTGCTTGCAACGGCTCTCACTTATTTATTCACCGGAAACTCAACAAAGGCATTATCTGTTCTGATGGTCGATTTTTCCTGTGCAATAAAGTTGACCACTCCATTATCCATCATATCGGCTATGAGGGAAGCGTCTGATAACAAAATGATGGTTAAGGGTGGAAAATTCCTGGAAGCATACGCCAATGCCGATACAATCGTATTTGATAAGACCGGAACATTAACTAAGGCATCCCCAAAAGTTGTGGAAGTAATTCCGATGTCAAAAAGATACAGCCGTGACGAGATATTGAGGATAGCCGCATGCATCGAGGAACACTTCGCACACAGCATTGCAACTGCCATTGTAAAACAGGCTGAAGAAGAAGGCCTAAAACATGAGGAAGACCATAGTGAAGTTGAATATATCGTAGCTCACGGTATTGTAACTGAATATGATGGTAAACGTGCAGTTATTGGATCCAGACATTTCTTGTTTGATGATGAGAAGGTTAAAGTCACAAAGGCCCAGGATAAAAAGATTGCTAAGAAATCAGAAGAGCATTCCGTAGTTTACTTGGCCCTTGATGGAAAATTGGAGGGAATAATCTGCATCGATGACCCTGTAAGGGATGAAGCGAAACATGTCATTGAAAAACTTAAGGAATTAGGCATCGAAAATGTCATAATGCTTACAGGAGACAGTGAAAGTGGTGCTAAATCAGGTGCTAAAGCATTGGGTATAACTGAGTACAAATCACAAGTGCTTCCTGAAGACAAATCGAGGATAGTTGAAGAGCTTAAAGCTGAAGGAAAAACTGTTATAATGGTTGGAGATGGAATTAATGATTCTCCTGCTCTTGCAGCAGCGGACGTGTCAGTTTCAATGAAAAATTCGTCAGATATTGCCCGTGAAGTGGCGGATATCTCATTGCTGTCTGATGATTTGTATGACCTTGTAACCTTAAGGAAACTGAGCACTGGAATGCTGGATAAGATAAACACCAACTACAGAAATATTGTGGCAGTGAATGGTTCCCTTTTGGTATTAGGCGTTATGGGTGTTATTCCTCCATCAACATCCTCTCTGGTACATAATCTATCAACAATGCTATTTGGAGCCATGAGCACAAAATCTGTATTAAAAGATGTAAATCTTTCTAATGAAATTGAAGTAGAAGCCATTGAAGTGGCTGATGCTTCATAATTTTCTTTTTTTTAAAAGTTTTTATATGATAATAATCTAAATTAATATTGAAAAAAAGTTTAGACTAAGTGATGTAATGTTTGAAAGTTATAAGAATAAATTTATTCCATTAATTTTACCGATTTGCATAATTGTTTTTTGGTATTTGATTACTGAAGGATTAGGAATTGTAAATCCATATATATTGCCAGGGCCGATTACAGTTTGCCAGTCCGCTTGGGAATTGATATTGAATGGAAAGCTTCTTGCAAACACATTGGATACATTATATAAGGTATTCGGAGGTTTGATTTTAGCATCCGTTGTTGCGATTCCTTTAGGAATTCTTCTTGGAAGCTATAAGACCTTGGAGGATATTGCATCATTGGTAATCAGTATCCTGAGGCCAATTCCTCCTGTCGCATGGATTCCGTTTTCCATTTTATGGTTTGGAATCGGCATGGTTCCAGCAGTATTCATTATTTTTATGGGTTGCGTATTCCCAATTCTGGTTTATACAATTGATGGGGTTAAAAGGACTGACAAGGTTTTGATTGAATCAGCCCAGACTTTAGGTGCAAGCGATTGGAATGTCTTGAAAAGGGTAATCCTGCCTTCTACCGTTCCTTATATAGTATCAGGTTTGAAGGTTGGAATAGGCATCGCTTTAATGTGTACAATTTCTGCTGAAATGGTTGGTTCAAGCAGCGGTTTAGGTTATATGATTCTAACAGCAACTAGTCTGTTCGATCCAGGAACAACAGTTGTTGGTATGTTGGATATTGGGCTGATTGGTATTGTCTTCGACTATGTATTCACCAAAGCTCAAGACAAGATATTCTGGTAGGTGTTGAGATGTCAATTGAAATTAAAAATATTAACAAATCTTTTAAAAGTAAGAAAACCGACCAATTATCAGTTTTAAAAGACATTAACTTAACAATTGATGATGGAGAACTAGTCTGTCTTTTAGGTCCGTCAGGTTGTGGAAAAACCACACTTTTAAGATTGATAGCAGGTCTTGACCAGCCTACCTCTGGCGAGATTATCGCAAACGGTGAGAAAGTTATAAAGCCGTCAGGTGACAGGGCGGTAATTTTCCAACAGTATTCACTATTCCCATGGCTGACAGTTCTGCAGAATGTAACTTTCGGTTTGGAGATGACCAATCAAGGTTCAAAAGAGGAAAACATTCAGGCTGCCGAGAGATATCTTACAAGAGTCGGTTTAATTGAATTTAAAGATAACTATCCTCATGAACTTTCGGGTGGTATGAAGCAAAGGGTTGCAATTATCAGATCTTTGCTCAATCATTCACCAATCTTGCTGATGGATGAGCCGTTTTCTGCATTGGATATGCAAAATAGACACAAGCTTCAGGAACAGCTGATTGGAGTTTGGAAAAGATTCGAAAACACAATAGTTTTTGTAACTCACGATGTCGATGAAGCGGTCTATCTGGCGGATAAGATTGTCATAATGGGCAAAAATCCGGGAAGGATTGATAATGTCATTGAAGTAGACATCGAAAGACCAAGAAAAAGGGATTCCAAAGAGTTCATTAAACTTCAGGAATCCATTGTAGATAAGTTAGATATGGGAGAATAGTTATATTCTGGCTATTAAAGTCCCATAATTTCCATTTTTTATTCCTTCATAAACGTAATCCAATGCCTTTAAAATAGAAGTATTCAAATCATTATTTTTTGCTAAAAATGCTGTTATTGCAGCAGACAAATTACAACCGGTGCCATGAAGATTTTCAGTTTCAATCAGCTCCTGCTTTACAATAGAAATTTCACCGTCAATGTTGATGGTGTTTATTCCGTCCAAATGTCCGCCTGTGATGATATTGTTGCATTTAATCATCTCTGAAGCTTTGACTGCATCCTCTTTGGAATTGATTTTAATGTTGGTTAACTTTTCAGCTTCAGAAATGTTGGGTGTTGTTAAGATGCTTTGGGAAAGCAGATGCCTATTGAAAGCCTTGGCAATATTCTCTCTTGTCAAATCCCCGCCGGAAGTTGCAACCATAACGGGATCAACGACCGCCTTCAAATCATATTCCTTAATTTTTTTAGATACCAATTTGATGATTTCGGGTGAATAGAGCATTCCGGTTTTAATGAATTCAACTTCATATGAATCTAAAACTGCATCAATCTGCTCAGCAATATAATTCTCATCTATGGGCAGTGTTGAAAAGAATTTATAGGGATTTTGTGCAGTAAGGGCAGTGACAATGCCAGTTCCGTAAACTCCAATGGCTTGAAATGTCTTCAAATCAGCAAAAACACCTGCACCGCCAGAGGGGTCAACACCTGCAATGCTCATTACAATCATCTAATCATCTCTTGTAACTCTTATTCTTTCACTTCCTCGGGAGGATTCGAACTGCACCTTTAACTCTTTTAGGAATTTTCTGGTGTGGGTCTTTTCGCCGTGGATCATGATTTCACCCAAATCTTCGGTGGTGTTGACGTCCAGTGCCATGAAAAATGAATCGTGAACTTGCGGATTAAGTTTTTTCCTCTCAGCGGCTTTCAGATGTTCTTTATAGCTGAATCCTTCATAATGGGTGTGAATGGCCATAGGCTTCATTATAATCATGTTTGTCCCGCCGCCTTTTGATGGAACGATAATGAAATCAAGACTTTTTGATGCATCGATTAACATCGCCACATTGGTCTTTCCGATTAAAGGAATGTCGGAAGGTACGATAACCACTTTTCTTGTTTTTCCTTTGCATAGCTTCATTGCCTGTGTTAAAGCCTTGTTTAAATTGGAATTGTCATTTTCAAGAATGGTATTGACATTCAGGCTTTCAGCATAGCTCAAAACCTCCTCGTCACGGCTGATGATAAATATCTTATCAACATGTTTTCTTAAGGCATCGGTAACATCCTTAAGCATCACCTTAAGGAGCTTTTCCCTTTCATCTTCTGTGAGAAAGGGGGAAAGTCGGGTTTTTGCATTCTTGAAGGTGGTTACTGGAATTATTGCATAAATGTTGTCCATTCTATCACTTAGTATGTTTTGGCAATCAGAGCCATGAATTTGGCATCGCTGTCACTGGCTATGCATTTGCCTTCTGCAATCTCTTCCTGAATGCCTAAAATGTCATAGCCTGTTTTTTCTTCGATGTCTTTTCCAATTGCTTCGTCTCCGCACCATCTGAATCTAACAACATATCCTGCTTCGACAAGTTCTGAAATTTCATCGATATCCTCGGTGAATTTAACGTGTTCCTCTTGGAATTTCCAAGCTTGTGCAGATAAGCTTTCAGAGGACTTGTTCAATAAATCAATTACATTTTCTGCCAAATTACCATCCAATGGGAGTTCTATTTTTTCTTCTTCATCCCTTCTCATGGCAATAGTAATGTTGTTTTCCAAATCCCTAGGTCCGAGTTCAAGTTTGATTGGGGTTCCTTTCAATTCCCAGTCGTTGAATTTCTTGCCCGGTCTGATGTCCCTGTCATCGATATGGACTCTTAGGCCTGCAGATTCCAATTGTTCTTTGATTTCACTGCATTTAGCTAAAACTTCCTCTTTTCCTTTTTTGAATAAAATTGGGATTATGGTTACTTGATTCGGTGATACTTTTGGTGGTAAGCGCAATCCCTTTTCATCTCCATGAATTCCAATGACGGATGCGATGACCCTGTCGGATACTCCGGCACAGGTTTGATAAACGTACTTGTGCTCGCCGTCCTTATCCTCAAAGGTAATGTCAAAGGTTTTTGCAAATGTCTGGCCTAAATTATGGATTGTGCCTATCTGCAAGGTTTTGCCGTTTGGCATTATTACATCAAAGGCCATTGTGTAGTCCGCACCAGGGAACTTGTCCCATTCTGGCCTTTTGGAAATCAGATATGGAATTTGCAGGTCATCAAAGAATTCCTTATAGATTTCAATGAAGTCCTGGATCTGTTCGTCAGACTCTTCCTTTGTTGCATGAGCTGTATGCGCTTCTTTAAAAGTGGTGATTTCCCTTACGCGAATTAAAGGTCGGGTATGTTTAGTTTCATATCTGAATGTATTTACGATCTGGTAAAGTTTGACTGGAAGGTCGATGTGGGTTCTAATCCATAAGGAATACATCGGATAGATTGCGGTTTCACTGGTAGGTCTTAAGGCCAGATGTTCGTTCAAGTCTCTTGAACCGCCTTTTGTCACCCAGTACACTTCGTCTTCAAATCCTTTTACGTGTTTTCCTTCTTTTGCAAGTTCGCTTTCAGGAACAAGCATAGGAAAAAGCACTTCGTCATGATCTTTATCCAACAATTTTTTAATGATGTTCATTGTGTGTTTTCTGATTTGAAAACCGTATGGCATCCATACTGCCATTCCCTTAATGGGATACCTTGAATCTGTAATGTCTGCATTTTCTAAAATATCATGAAACCATTCATCAAAATTTTCCACCATATCACCTAATAATTTTCTATAGTACTAAACTATTTGTCCTTAATTACTATTAAATTTAATTAAGAAAGTTATTTATAATTATTTTATACATATATATTAATGTATAATTTAATTTAGGAGATATTATGAGTAATAGGAAAATACAAATGCCACGTGAAGTTTACATTGATCCGGGTATTATTAAACTCACCGGTGAGATTTGCAAATCATTACATTTAGATAATAAGATTTTAATAGTTACAGGTTCACATACGTTTGATGTGGGTGCCAAACCTGTAATTGAAAGTCTTGAAAAAGAAAATATTGAATGTGATGTAATCAAAGTTGATAATGCATCAGTGGAATCAATATCCGAAGTTGAAGAATGCATCACTCCTGACACTACAGTTTTAGGTGTCGGTGGAGGAAAAGTTATTGATGTAGCTAAATTGTCTTCATATAATAAGGGAGTTTATTTTGTTTCAATGCCAACAACCGCTTCACATGACGGTATCGTATCTCCTATGGCATCAATTAAAAACCCTAATACTTCAATATCAGTTAATGCTCATTCTCCAATTGCAGTCATTGCCGACTCGGAGGTAATTGCTCAATCTCCATTCAGATTGTTGGCTGCAGGCTGCGCAGATTTGATTGCAAATTTCACAGCTATAAAGGATTGGGAATTGGCTCATCGTTTGAAAAACGAATCATTTTCAGAATCAGCCGCAGCATTGTCGATAATGTCAGCTCACCTGATTACTGACAATATTGCCAACATCAAACCTAATCTCGAGCCAAGCGCCCGTATAGTTATGAAATCACTCTTCAGCGGAGGAATGGCGATAAGCATTGCAGGTTCCTCACGTCCTGCAAGCGGTTCGGAGCATTTGTTCTCACATGCCCTTGATAAGATTCTTGACAAGCCGGCTTTGCATGGTGAGCAATGCGGCATAGGCACAATAATGATGATGTATCTGCATGGTGGGGACTGGAAGGCAATAAGAAGTGCTCTCAAAGCTGTTGAGGCGCCAACCACTGCTGCAGAAATTGGTATTGCTGATGAGGACATTATTGAAGCTTTGATGATGGCTCATGAAATCAGGCCTGAAAGATATACAATATTGGGAGATAATGGAATTTCAAAAGAAGCAGCTTATGAATTGGCTCATAAAACTGGGGTGATTTAGATGATTACTTTGATAGGCATTGATTTGGCAAAGGAAGGTCAGGAATTTATTTTTTTAGGGCCTGCCAAGGAATGTGAAGACTGCAGATTTAAATCATCCTGTATAGGCAACTTGGAGATTAATAGGAAATATGTTGTTACTGCAATCAAGGAAAACGAACAGAAATGCCCGATACATGCAGAAGGCAAGGTGATTCCTGTTGAAGTTGAAAGGGCTGAAATAGAAGTATTAACAACTTCAAAAAATATTTTTGAAGGATCAACATTCACATACAATGCTCCTGAATGCGATGAAGCATGCGATTTTCATGACTTATGTTTCCCTGATGGTCTTGTGGAAAATGATAAATGCATCGTATTGGAAAATAACGGAAAACATAAAGGGGAATGTAAAAAAGGTTTAAACCTTAATAAGTTAACATTAGGATTTGTGATATAATGAAAGATACCAGTAGCAATAGTTCTTCTAAAATGAATGCCGGATACAAGGCTGCCGAATATGTTGAGGATGGAATGGTTTTGGGACTCGGAACAGGTTCAACAACACATTTTTTCATTGAAAAGGTTGGGATGAGAATCAGGGATGAAGGAATCAGTGTAATGGGAATTCCAACATCATTTCAATCACTGTTAATAGCGAAAAAATGGAACATTCCAATAACCACCCTTGAAGAGCATGACGTTGACTTGTCAGTTGACGGAGCAGATGAAGTGGACCATGACTTCAATCTGATTAAAGGCGGCGGAGCGGCCCATACAAAAGAAAAGATTGTTGATTATGCTGCCGACCAATTTATTGTAATAGTCGATGAGTCCAAAGTCGTAGATGAGTTAGGAAACTTCCCTGTACCTGTTGAGGTGCTTCCGGACGCTTCAAGAATGGTAATCAAGGAACTTGAGGATATGGGAGCCACATGTGAGATAAGGATGGCTCAAAGAAAGGACGGTCCGGTCATAACTGATAACGGCAACTTTGTAATTGACGCCAAATTCGACAGAATTGAATCCCCATCACATCTGGAAATCGATTTGAATACAATTCCGGGTGTTGTTGAAAACGGAATCTTTTCACAAATGGTGGATAAGGTAATCATAGGAACCGATGAAGGTACAAAAGAGTTGTAGTGATATTATGGCTATGTTTGACATTCCCGACATTAGAGATTTGACATATAAGATAGCAATCGTTTTTGGTATCATAATAGTAATCTATGGCGTTTTGTGGTTGCTTGTTAACCTTGGTGTGATTCCAGCAATCGTTGCAGCCGTATTTCCTCAGATTGTAATGATTATTATAGGATTATTCATCATCTACGCTGCTGTTGACCGCAGAAATAAATATTACTGATTTTTTTTAAAAAAAGAAAATTTAAGAAGAGAGTTTTTCTCTTCTATTTAATTGTTAATTTCACAGATTTGCTGCTTTTAAGGAAGTAGCTGTTACCTGCAAAGTTGATTTTAGCAGTTTGTTTGCCCTTTTTAGTTAATTTTGTAATTTTAAAGGTAGCTTTACCTTTTGCATTTGTTGTGGCTTTATAGGTTTTGCCTTTAACTTTAAGGGTTACTTTAACTTTACTGATTGCTTTACCTGATTTTGATTTTAAGGTAATTGTGTACTTTTTAGTTTTTACATTAGCTTTGAATGTTTTCTTTGCAGCTGTAATTTTACTTACTTCTTTTGTGATTTTAACTGTAGTGGTTTTACTGACAGCTTTGTATGTGTCATCGCCGGCGAAACTGATTGTTGCTTTCAGAGATCCAATTTTTGTCGCTTTAAGGGTTACTGTTGCAACACCGTTGGCATTGGTGTTAGCTTTGTAAGTTGCACCATTGAATGTAACAACAATTTGTTTTCCAGCTACTGCTTTGCCGTTGGCATCTTTAAGTGTTATCTGATATTTGGTTCCTTTAGCAATTGCTTGTAAGTAAACTGTTGGGTTAGCTGCAGTTATTGCAGTGGCAATTCTGTCATCAGCAACAGTTAAACTTCCACTCACACTACTTTTTGCATAATTGTCATTGCCTGAAAATGTAAATATTGCAGTATATGTGCCTGGTTTTAAATCGGTTTTAAATGTTGCAATACCATTTGCATCAGTTTCAGCAGTTAGATTTACACCATTTATTGTTGCAATAATGCTTTGTTTAGCGATTGCTTTTCCGTCCGCATCTGTTAAAGTAACATTAACTTCATTTTCTGTGTATTTGGTTGTTATTTCTCCGGCAGTTATAGTTGCAGTTTCCTTATCTGAATAAGTTCTTGCAACGCCATCTGCACTTTGATATTTGCTGTCCGCCCTTGCAAGGTAAGTTACGAATGTAGGTGGGAATGGCAATGAATCTAATGTGTATTTATTAGTACCAATGGTTACGTTATAATATCCTCCACCAAGCATAATACCGATTCTGCTTCCGGAAATTGTGTTGTTGAATATTACTTCATTACCTGATCCATATGCTGTTATTCCACTAATCTTACAATCTTTTACAGTATTGTTGTAGACGGTGTGGCCTTTGGAATGCATGAGGTAAATTCCTTCTTTTGAACCTGAAATTGTGTTGAATGCGATTGTTACATTAGGTCCTGTTCCATGTCTGGTATCGATACCGTGGTTGACTGCATTTGTGACTGTGTTTTCGACAATTATTGCATTTGGAGAACCGAAGTTCATGATTCCTGTAGTGTAGATGTCATGGACTGTATTTTTACTGATGATGCTGTCAGATGAATATTGCTCGAAAATACCCCATGAAGCACCGGTCACATCACATCCGGTAATCACAAGATTTTTATTTGAATCTGCATAGATTCCAGCAGTTTTATATTCATCAGTTGTGGTTGTTGCTTTGGTAGTGTCATATCCAGGGTATTGTGCCTTGATGTTCAAGTCACTGACAACGACTCCTGTGGAATTAACAACATATAATACCGCACGGTAAGCAATTGCATATCCGCTTTCGTTGGTTTGTTTTCTTATTTTTTCAGGAACATTGTTCAAATCAATGTTGTTGAATCCGATTAAGGTTGCATTGTTACCGAAGATTTTGATGTTTTTGTCGGTGTATATGCAAATGTCAGTGTAAACTGCGTCTTTGGCAAATACTAATGAATCTCCATCGCTCATTCCATTAATCATGGTTTGGATGTCTGCACTGGAAGTTCCTTCTGGAACATTCCATTCTGTTCCGGTTTTTGTTAAAATGGAATCATAATCAATTGCAATGTCTTTAGGGGCATCTATGCCTGTGTATGCAACATAATTAGGTGAGTAGGTGGACATGTCAGAGAATGTTCCCATGATATTTGTTGCGCTTTGGTAATCGGATTTCGCTTCAGCGACATAGTAGACGAAGGTCGGTGGGTATGGTAGGTTATCAAGGGCAAAGGTGTTTTCACCAACATTGATGTTCTTGTATCCTCCACCTAATAGTATTCCAATTCTTGATTTTTGCATCTTGTTTCCTTTGATGTTGATGTTGGATGATCCGTAACATGAAATGGAACTGATTGTACAGTTAATAAGAGTATTGTTTGCTGCTGTGTGACCTTGTGAGTGCATCAGATATATTCCCTCTTTAGAGCCTATTATAGTGTTGTTTATCACCTGCACGTTAGGTCCGGTTCCATGCCTTACGTCAATACCATGGTTTTTAGCATTGATGATTGTATTTTTTTCAATTTGTGTTCTGGCTGAACCGAAGTTTAAGAATCCGGTTGTGGCCTGGTTTTTAATTGTATTCTCTTTAACTATTCCGTCATTACAGTATTGGAAGTACAGTCCCCATGATGATCCGTCAAGAGTGTTGTTTTTGAATGTTAGATTATTGGAATTCATTGCATAGACTAAAGCATTGGAATATGTTGAGGAACTGTTTGCTCCGCCAACGATTTTCAGTCCGTGGATGGTTACACCGGTTGTTTTGACAATGTATAATGTTGCAAGGTTTCCGATTGCATATCCGCTTTCGTTGGTTGGTTTCCAGATTATGTCCGGAGTATTTTCCCTGGATGGATTGTCATAACCGATTAAGGTTGCTCCGTTACCGTTCACTGTGATATTCTTGTTTATGTAAATGCAGATATCACTGTATTCCCCCGCTTCGAAGTTTAAAGTGTCCCCATCGGCCATGCCGTTAATAATTTCTTGGATCTCTGAGCTGCTTGAGCCAGCTGTGACTGTCTGTTCTGATGATAGTTTATCATCGTTGCCATCTTCGATTATGGCTATATCATCATTTTGCTGTAATTGGCTATTATCTGTAATTTCTTCGGCAAATACTGTATTTGAACTTAAAATTACAACAAATATTAATAATATAGCTATTATTAACTCTTTTTTATTCATATTATCTCTCTAATCTAAAATTTTCTTCACTAATTATGATTTCCTATATTCGATAGAAAACATATTTTATATTGTATTTT
>NZ_JAFQXT010000012.1 GCF_017406825.1 Methanobrevibacter sp. | reverse complement strand
TAATCCAAAATACATATTAGCAGACAGAGCATACAACACAGAACCCATCAGGAAATGCATAAACGAAGAAGCAAAAGCACAAGATCAAATACCACTAAAAACACGAGCAAAAACAGGACATTATCGGCTTGAAAGTAAAAACACATTCAACAAAGACATGTATTCAAGAAAAAATAATGTAGAATCAATATTTAGTGTAATAAAAAGAATATTCAACGGAACAAACAGAAGCAGAAGCCTACAATTATCAAACAAAGAAACAAAACTCAAAAACACAATCTACAACATCTATCGATCCGCTCAAATACAAGAAAAATGAGGATTTCTACAAAGCCTAAATTTAAACTATTTTAATTAATAGTTATACCATTTTATTAACAACATTTATATAATAAAGATAATAAATTTTTAAATATAATTTAGGGTATTTTGTTAATCTTTTAAAAAAATCATTAATGGATAACTGTATTCTTTACCATTGAATAATCAGTTAACTAATTAAGTTGATTTTAAAACAGATTTATAAAGAGGGAATTGAATGAGTAATATAGATGATTTTAAATCAAAAATAACATATGAAAATAAAACAAGTATTGGTGTAGCGGGTCTTATTCTCGCATTTGTTTTTTGGGCAATTGGCAGTCCAAATATCGGTTTGGGGGATGTTTTATTGCTAATTTTCCCTGCGATTTTTCTTGTAATTCCTAGTGAAAGCATAAAAAATAATAAAATTTTAGGAATCATTTCAGCGATAATACTTTTGTTATTATTGTTGGTTGGAATCTCAGCATTTAGTGTTGTTATTACAGAATATTTACCAGATTCATATATGTTTCCTGATGGTTATGTTGCAAAAATGTTTATTGCAAATCTGCTTCAGATAATTTTATGTATTTATGGTTTATTCTGTGCATATTTATTAACAATTGAAACAAAGCAGAATAAAACTTCAATTAATAGTCAAAATATGAATTCTATTGTTAATAATACAATAAAATATGATAAATATTGTTCTGAATGTGGACAAGGTTTATTTGAAGATACTAAGTTTTGTCCAAGTTGTGGTACTAAATTAATTGAATCTGATGATAATGAATAGGGGATTTTATGGAAAAAAATCAAAAGATAATAATTGTGGCATTAGTTGCAATAATCGCAGTAATTGTTGTAATTGGTGTTGGAATGTATATGGCAGAATCGAATAAACCAAAAATAGTTGTTGCAGAAAGTTTTAAATTAGAAAGTAATGAATCTGGTGTAGTTACTTATATTAGTAATCAAAGCAATGGTTATAAATTAGAAATAAAAGAAGAAGGAAATCCTAATGGAATTAAAAAGGATGATATGTATGGTAGTATAATGAAATGTAATGTAGATGGAAAAGATTATGTTATAACATGTTATAATCCTGTAGATTATTCAAGAGAAGTATCACCTCATAGTTATGGATTATATGATGTTTCAGATATCAAAGCATATCCTGGTGTTAAACCGGTTCAATGTGTTAGTATGAATGATGCAAATATTTTCCCAAGCATTATGACTCAATGTAATTATCCATATGATTTAAAAACATTGCATAATATGAATAAGACTGGTAATTTGAATGCTTCAAGCATTCAGCAATATTTCCCACCAACATACACTGATGCTTGTAAATTACTTAAAGAAAGAGATGATACATATCTAATAAACAGATATTTTGGTTAGTAAGAAATAAGTGGGGGACATAAAATGAGATTTAATAAAATATGTATTGTATTAATCTTATTAATTTTTACAATGGGTTTTGTTTCATCCGCGAATGTGCATGATTTTAAGTACCCAAATACATTTGAAAAAATGGAAGACGGTAATGGTTATATCAATGAGATGGGCCAAGGTATGATTGTTTATGAATACGATGATGCTTCAAAAGCACTTTTCTTAACAAATCATGATAATTATGGTTTTGAATACTATGAAGGTAATTATTATGCTTTTGTTGATCGTGATACTGATTTGTGTGGTCTTTTAGAAGTTGTTGAGTATAAGGGGGATAAATACATTGTACTTTCAACAATTTTATATGACAATCTTGAATCTGAAAGTGGATATATCCAAGAAAATCTAGAGGAATTCAATGAATTAAATCATGTTCAGGCCATTAATATTTAAGAGGTGAATAATGCAGGAATCCTATGTAACTAATAATCATTTGAGAATAATCATAAATAATATTGGAAATTATTTAGATAAAGGTCAAGAACCTCCAGAAGATTTATTCGTAGAATTCATTGGTGAGTTAAGGGTGTCTAATTTATTAATTCCAGGCATTGTTGAAGGGGACGAATTAATTTCAGAAAATTTAACAAATGATGCTGGTGAGAGAGTTATTCCATTATACACTGATGATGAGGAATATGTTAAGGATAACGGTTTAAATTCAGATTATAATCCAATTCCTAATGATATTGGATTTTATGTTGAGTTAGTAAATGAAAATAATTTTAAGGGAATAATAATTAATCTAGCTAGTGAAAGTTTCTTCATACCTTCTGATTTATTAAATAATTTATCATTAGGACCAACATTTTCAATTAATGATAATTTTAGCGGATATGGTCCAGATAAATTATTAAATATTGCTGAAAATACCACAAATGACTCCTTAGTAAATTTCATTAGAAATTCATATGATGAAATTTTTGATGGATTAATGATGGAACTAACTAAATCCATATTGCTTAATGTTATAGTTAGTGCAGAAAATCTAGAAAATTATCTAAGTAACGGAGTAATATTTAGAGAAGACGTCGGAGGTTTTGAACTTTGCAATACCGGTAATGATGAAGAAACCTTTGGAATATTGTTCACAAGTAAAGATGCTATTTTAGCTACTATGGATTATAATTCGGAATTTTATTATTATTATCAAATAGCAATACTTTCTGAATTCTTTGACTACGTGTTAAGAAGTGATATGGAAGGGGTAATTATTAATCCAGGTTTAGATGATTATTTCATTCCAAGAAGCTTTTTATTAACCTTTTCAAATATAATGGACAATCCTAGTTTTAAACAAGCAATTGATTATGCATTTTTATTAGAATAACTATTCTAAATAGTTATTCTTTTTTTTATTTAACTTCTTAAATTAGTTATCCGTCTGTAACTTCTTTAAATTTCTCCCATATCTTTACCATAGCAAAAGTATCAAGTTCACAATATTTTAGCAAACATTTTCTTATTTCATCCTGTTCTTCTAAAATTTTTCCCTTCAAACTCAAAAAAGCCTCTGATGCTTCACCACCATTATGGATTAGGTCCAGATTATCATAATCAAGTTCTGGATTATCTGGAAACAATGCAGGTAAAACATATTTAATAGAATATGAACCTTCCATTTCTTTTGTGTAATAGTTCCTGTTTTTAAATGGCACCATAAAATCAACCATATTGGTATTAATTCTGTCAATCTCATCTTTCAAATCAGGATACATTTCTCCAATTTCCCGATTACGCCCTGCTTCAAAACCTTTATTATAGACAATTACACTACCATTTTCAGATAAATCATTAATCATACTCTCTGCAAAGTTTCTGATAATATTTTCATCATCAATTTGTGCTAAATACTCTTTATGTTCTACTGACCCATCTTCTTTAATGATATGCAATGAATACTGGAATGGAATTTGCTGGTATGCTTTTGTTCCTTCAAATTCTGGAATTGCATACTGACAGGTTTCATAATCAATGAAATATAATGGATAATTAAGAGAATCCAGTACACTCCTCAAGGCTTCCTTTTCTATTTTTGCTTCCCTGTCATTCAGTTCAAAATCAATCTGTTCCAGGTATTTGGGGTTAAGCTTTTCATTTTCCAAATCTTCAAATGAAATCTTGCCTTCATAGTATTTTTCAAATTTTTTGGATTTATACATTCCACTTACATCAAAAACATTAGGTTTTGGCAGATTTCTTGTGCAGTAACCCCAGAATTCACAGGAATATGGATCAAAACACTTCATTCCTATTTGAGAATCTGGTTCATTGTCCTCATCATATCTTTCCATAAAATCATTGATATAATCAATATTCTCTCTTATTTCAGCTTGTTTTTCCAAAACTACGCTTGTTATATCTTCAATATTAAACAATTGTTCTATATCTAATTCTCCGTATCTGACGTATTCATTGTTTATGTAAACAATGCATACCTTTTTCACGTTAAAGCCAAGGTTTGACAAGACAAAGTACTGGTATGAAGCATCATCCACATACACATCCTTGATTTTTGTAGAACTTTTCACTTCATATATTTCTACTCCATCAACATCATTTTTCAGGATATCCACACTACAAAAATTGTTATCATAAATAAAGGAGGCTTCTGTAATGATATTAACTTTATTTTTAAGTGCTTTTTTTGTTTTTTCCATCCTTACGCTATGTTTTTTATCATATGGGATGTCTTCATATTCGCCAAACAATCCCTTTGCAAGGTCACCCACTTGTCTGCCCTTTTCAAAAATTGACTCGTTATTCTCAGATTTTGAAGTATTTGATTTATATTTATTTAACCAGAGAATCTTTTCACATTGCACGCATTTACAATAGTCGGATTTTGATAAATAAAGTTTATTCATAATATAACTCCTTATTTAATACTTTATAATAACTTTAATTATAAATTTGTTTTGAAATATAATCATCAATTTTAAATAATTTTGATACAAATTGTTATATATAATAATCATTATATTGGATTGAGAGTTATGAATAATTTCAACTTAAAATTAAAGGATGTTCGTTCAATAAACCTCGCTGATATTAACATAGCTAAAATCAATGTAGTTGGAGGAGTTAACGGTAGTGGCAAATCAACAATTTCTAAATTATTATATTGTTATTTAAAATCAGAAAAAGACGATGAATCCTTCGATTTCTTAATGGATAGTGAAGATTTACAGGATATTAAAGACAGTAAAATAACATTTGAAAGTGATTTTATTCCATCTGATATTTTCTATATTGATAATTTATCTATTTTGGATTTGAAGGATTTGGAAATCTTCAGAGTTGATCATATCATTCACATCAAGGAAGCTTTAGAAGATGAAGGCAGTAATTCATCAGAAATATTGTCTAAAATTCGTGAAATCATAAAAACTGACAGTTTATATTCAGCGGGAATTAAGGAAATTGGAATAATACAAATCCTTCTTCAAAACAATAAACTGAAAGAAAACTCCTTTTTAATCATTGACGAACCGGAATCAAGCCTACACCCTGAATGGGAAATAAAATATGCTGAAATACTTGTTCTGCTTGCAAAAGAGTTAAACATTCATATATATCTAAACTCACACAGTCCAATGTTTATCGAGGCAATTTCACTTTACTCACAGTATTATGATTTATTAAGGGATACGAATTTCTATTTAACTCAAAAACAAAGTAATGGTAAATACAACTTCAAAAAAATCAGCCCGAAAAACATGGGTGAAGTTTATGAAAATCTGACAAGACCATATGACGAGTTGGACAAGCTCAAGGCCAAAATATTGTTCAAGGAGTAAGCATGTCATTAACAGCTGAAGAAACTCAATTTGTAAAATTCCTGGAATCGTTTCCCCAGTTTTACAAAAAAGCTTATGAAATAGCTGAAAATGCAAAGGGAATCTCAATCCTTCCGATGGAAGGCGGCAAAAACGAGTTTAAAATGTATGCATTGGATGACATCTGCCATTCCTGCAATATTTTTAAAGATGGAAATTTAATGATAACTCCGAAAACGACCGATGCAATATGGTATAAAAAAGAAAATAACAATTTCTTCATTTTTTTAATCGAGTTTAAGGGAGACCTGCTTTGCAGAAATTCCAGCAAATGCACACTGGTCGAAGTCGTTGACAATCTGAAAAACAAGAATTTCAATGAGGAAATAGAACATGAAATCTTCCTTTTGGATAAGGTCCTATCGAAATATTCGGACAGAATGCTGAACGGTCTTGCAGCAAAACCGTTGGAAACAGTAACGATTGCTCTTCCATTGATTTATGAGGAGTACTATGAGAAAAACAAGGATACGGTCGAGTATCTCGACATCAGAAACTTCCTGAAAAATTCAAGGATTGTTTATAGAGTTGTTTCAATATCAGAAGATTATGAACCTAACCGCCAAAGGACAAGGGCAAGATCTTACAGATGTTCCAATATAATCCCGTCAGCATGTAAAAGGCTTGCCAATGAAAAACATGATAAGGAACTGGCGGCATCATATGAATCAAGCCTGCAGACTTATTACAGAAGATATGAAAGGGCAGGAATTGTTTACAGCGCTGGTTTTGTTGATAATATTGCATTTAATAATTTCATTGAAAATTACTTAAAATAAAACTAATCATATATTGAGGTGAAAACAGATGGTAACCTGTAAAAATTGTGGAGAGGAAGTCAGAGACGAGGCAAAGTTCTGTCAGAACTGCGGAACTGAAATCGTCATTGAAGAGGATTTGACCGGCACAAAATTCTGTTCCAGCTGCGGATTTAAAATGCCGAAGGCAACCAAATTCTGCCCGGAATGCGGCGCTCCAACAGACAGGGCGCCAAGGACAGCCAGCGCAACCGTAATGAGCACGGATAAAAGTCCTGGCCTTGCGGCAGTCCTGTCCTTTTTCATTGTCGGACTGGGCCAGATCTATCTGGGACTGAACAGGAAGGGAATAATACTTTTCCTTGCGGCCGTTGCGTCAGGCATTCTGATGATGATACTGATAGGATGGATCACCTGGCTTATAGTATGGGGATACTCAATCTATGACGCATATAATTCGGCTGAAAAGATGAGAAGCGGAATCGCGGTTGAGGATGGAATAGATTTCGACAATCTGTTCTAAATATTGGTGGTGAGATAATGGAAGATGAAGATTACGGCGAATGCCCGTTTTGCGGCGAGCCTCTTGAGGAAGAGGACTACTGCTATAACTGCGGATGGCCTGACAACGAATGATGAGGTGATGTGATGATAACATGCAGCGTATGCGGACACCTGAACGACCCTTCAAGGGCGACATGCGAGAACTGTGGCTCAGACTTGTCAGACAGTCCCGACTGGGACATATATGACATCGACGATTTCGGCGACGACATGCTTGATTTCGACGATGCGGAGGAATTGGGATACGTTGACCCTGATGATTATGAGTGATATTTTCTCAAATATCTAAAACTTTATTTATTTTTTTTATAAACATATAACCATGGAACTGAAAGACCTTTTCACAAACTCCTCAAACGAAACTTACGCCAAAAATGGCGAGCTTCTCGAAGAGCATGGTCTTCTTAACATTTTCGGCTCTCCGAACAAGGCATTCCTGAAATTCCTCAAGGCAAAAAGGCTGAACATGAATGAGGACGAGCTTACAGAGGACCTGATTGAGGAGTTTGAGGCATCAAAGCAGTCCATCGACCTTAAGCTTGCCCTCATCCAACGCCAGAAGGAGACCATATTCAAAAACAGAAGGGTCTGGATCAACATAGATAAGGACGGCGAAACCCTAGGTTGCGACCTGCTTCTCGACCATGACGCAATCACAATTGAGGAAACAGGCAAAAGGATTGCCTACAGCCAGATGGATGAAATCGAAATCAGTGAAGGTGGATGGTCCAAAAAGCGCCTTTCAATAGTCTCTCCCGATGATGAGGAGACAGTCTTTGAGATAAACGAGGACAGCGCCGTTGCCCTAAAGGAAATCCTAGAGGACAACATCGCCCACAAAAAGCATGATGAAATCGACGACCTTCTGGAATTGCTGGGCCTTTATGAGGACGGCGAGATATCCGAAGAGGAGTATGAGGCAAGAAAGGCAATAATATACAGCGACGATGTGTACTGCACCAACTGCGGCGTCAAGATAGATTCGGACAGCGAGTTCTGCACCCAGTGCGGACACAGGGTCGGCGGGTGAAAAGGTTACAAAGATGTGGAAAATTATTATTAAAATGATGATTAATATATAATCATATGATTTTGCCTGTGGAAAACATTAGGCAAAAAAGTTGTTTAAAAAGGGATGGAAAAGTGCTTTGGCTTTCAATCCTCGTCGAGCATCTTCAGTATGGCGAGGCCCAGTTCGGTGTTTTGATAGATCCGGCCTTTCCTTGCCTCTTCGTTCATGCATTTGACAAGTTTCTTTTCTTTCAAGTCATGGAGGGCATTGGAAATCTGTGTGGTTCTGTAGCCGGTGAGCTTTGCAATCTCTGAAGGCATGAGGAATGTGGATTTAAGGGATTTCAGGGTCTTGAGCCTTATCGCTGAAACCTTGATGAAGCCTATCATCTCCCACATTTCGTCGTCGGTGATTCTCTCTGCCATGATTATAGGTTTTATTTAATCTGAAAGACTATCTTGTATAATGCATTATTATCTGTTGCACCTTTTTATTAACAAGTTTTATAAATTACCAAAAATAGAGTAGTAAATAATGAGTTCATCTAACAAGCATCTAAAGACAAAAATATCAGAAATAAGAAATTTCACAAATGCCCACAACAATCCGCCTAAGGATCTCTACCATTCCTTCCTTCTCGAGCTGAAGGTGTCAAAACTCTACCTTCCGGCCGAGTTTGAAGGCGAGGAGGTCAACTTCGACCATCTAGAATCCGATGACGGAATGCAGCTTTTGCCGTTGTACACATCGCCTGAAGAGTACAGGGGAGAAAAGGACCTGAAGAATTACGGATTTCCCTTCTTTGCAGAGATAATTGCGGACTGCGATTTTGACGGATGTGTGATAAACCCGGACACGGAAGAGATCTTCGTTGAAAGAAGCTTCACCGACGTTTTTAGAGTCAAGGCAAAACCGGCTGTCGATGATGATGAGATATATGACGCATTCGAGCTGAAAGAGATTGCCCACACTGTCAAAAACGAGGCTCTTGTAAGCTTTATACGCAACGACTCCAATTTCAACAGGTTCGATGACCTGATAAGGGTGCTTTCCGGCTCCGTGCTTTTAAACGTTGTTTCAAGCCACACCGACTTGAGCAATCTCGCCAATGACGGAATCCTTTCAACCCTTGAGGTCGGAGGATTCAACCTGAGCGTTAAAAGCGAAGGCATGAACAAGTACGGACTTCTTTTCACAGACCTTGGAGCTATAAGGGACACCTGCGACAGGGATGCAGGAATCCATTACTACTGCCAGGTCACATCATTCGATAAGATTCTGGGATTCATACTCACAAACGATCTCGATGGGCTTATAATAAATCCGGGCATCGACGATTACCATGTGCCACGAAACGTCCTTCTTGACATATATGAGAACCATCCTGAAATCATGGAAAATCCGAAGTATCTATCGGCGACATTCTACGCATTCACATTCTAGGCTTAATCACAAGTTATATTACTTCTGAAGGTCAACATAGTAATGTGAATAGTTATGTTGGAATGGACCATATGCACCAAGTGCGGAAAAGTTTTGGACAACTCGAAAGCCTCATGTCCCGACTGCGGCATGAAAACCGATAAGCTGGACATGTCAGCACTGAAAGGCCACCTGTCGAATGTGACATTTCTAGTAAGGACTCTCGACATTGAACTGATAAGGGATTACTGTCCCAAAATCAGCGCCCTCGACACAGGCATTGATGTCATAGTCCTCGATGACCTTTTCAGATATTTCTCATTTTTAGGCCTTGGAGACGGCGTCGTCACGGACAATGAACTGTCGTTCATAAACGAGCTTCTAGACTCATCATACACAAGAGATGACATCATGAATCTTTCAGGCGAAAAGGCCGACGGCCTGCCTGAGTCATTCGAATGCCTTCATGAGCTTGACATGTTTGCGCAAAACTTTGACATGACCGGCGTAAAGTCATGCAGCGAGCTTTTCGAATCGTACAGGTTCCTCGGTAAATTCTTCATAACAGTCGACGGCCAGCTTGACGAGGACGTTTTGGACAAATACACTGATTTTATAGATGATTTAAGGGACAATCTTGGAGACTACCTTCTTGAGGATGACGGCACAACAGTGCAGATTCCGAAACCTGTCGAGGAGGCCGAAAGGCATTCCCTTGACGAATATCTCGATGAGCTCAACAGGCTTATTGGCCTTGAGGATGTGAAAAGGGATGTCAATTCCCTGATAAACCTTGTCCGCATAAGAAAGCTTAGGCAGGAGCGCGGAATCGCCCAGCCTCCAATGAGCCTGCATCTGGTCTTCAGCGGAAATCCCGGAACAGGCAAAACCACTGTTGCAAGGCTTCTTTCAAAAATCTATCATGAGATAGGTCTGCTTTCAAAGGGCCATCTCATTGAAACCGACAGGTCAGGCCTTGTGGGAGGGTATGTCGGCCAGACCGCAATCAAGACAAGGGAAGTGATAGACACTGCCCTTGGAGGAATACTCTTCATCGATGAGGCCTATTCCCTTGCTTCAACTTCAGAAAACGATTACGGAAGGGAGGCAATAGACACGATTCTCAAGGCAATGGAGGACAACCGTGACGATTTCATTGTCATCGTTGCCGGATATCCTGCCCTGATGGACCGCTTCCTTCATTCAAATCCCGGTCTCGAGTCCAGGTTCAACAAGTTCATATACTTCGACGACTATACCGCAGAGGAACTCTATGACATATTCATGCTTTTGTGCGGAGATGCCAATCTGTCGCTTGACGGGCCGGCGGATGACTATGCAAGGCAGTACTTTGAGAAGATGTATGAGCACAAGTCCTCAAACTTTGCAAACGGCCGTGCGGTTAGAAACTTCTTTGAAGAGGTCATAACGGCACAGGCAAACAGGCTGGCGCCGAAAGAAAACATAACCGATGATGAGCTTAACACATTAACATATGAGGATTTCCTGGTTGAGGAGTGAAATGGAATGTCAAAGATATGCACAAACTGCGGAAGGAAAGTGCAGGATGAGGACAATTTCTGTCCCTACTGCAGATCTAAAAGCTTCAGAAATCAAAATGAGATAGTAACAGTGGACAACTCAGTTGTCCACAGATTATTCTACTGGAACTATGGCGGAAAATACGTACTTTCAAAATCAAAAGTCGCTGCGATAATAGTATTTCTAATCTTTTCGCTCGGTGCGCTTCTTTCAAATGCTCCGGGAGGAATTCTCTTTTTTGCAGTGGTATTTGCTCTTTTGACATACGTTCTTGGCTTTGCCTTTCATCAGATGATTAAAAAACCATCACAGCCAAAAATCGACAACAATGACTTCGGCCTTGGCCAGGACCTGATTCATTTCCTGTTTTTCTGGCAGAACAATGACGGTGGATATGCCCTTTCAAAGACAAAGATAATCTCACATCTGATATTTCTCCTGTTTTTCGCATATGCACTGACACTGCCTGAACTTGTGCTGTTTACCCAAATCCTTTTTGCTCTGGTATTTGAGACTCCTGCATTTTTCATAGGTTATGGAATACACAAGATTGTAAATCCGAATCCTCAGCCTACAAAACAGATTCAGCCTAAAAGGGAACCTGTCAAAATTGAAACCCCTAATATCAAGCCGCAGCCACAGATAATCAGAAAGCAGGTCATTGATGAATATCGCGACTACAAAAGGCGGCTGGATGAGGAGTCACAAAGATTCAGGGCTAAGGAAAAATCAGCACGGGACATGATTGAAAAGCGCTTTGAACCGCCTCAGCTTACTTACACCCGTTTTATCGGAGGCGTCGACAGGTCAAAGGAAATCTTTGAAA
This sequence comes from Methanobrevibacter sp., assembly GCF_017406825.1. Taxonomy (GTDB): domain Archaea; phylum Methanobacteriota; class Methanobacteria; order Methanobacteriales; family Methanobacteriaceae; genus Methanocatella. The sequence continues at coordinate 33,596 of NZ_JAFQXT010000012.1, read as the reverse complement.
AGCAGTCAAAAACAGCATATACAATGATTGAGCTTGCAGACGAGTATTCGCCAAGAATCGCCGAAGAGCTGGAGGCCAAGATAGTAATTCTGGATTCAATCAACGATAGGCTGGAAGATTTGATAAATGAGCTTCTCTTAAGCGAAGACGCATCGCAAAACGGTGATGTCGAAAATGTCATAAGCCAGATGGATGAGCTTATAAGATCCGTCAAGGATTATGACCAATAAAAACAATACTTTCCAAATGCTCTCTAATCAGATTTATATACTATCCTTTTACTAAACTAATAATGAGATGTGGCAGTACAGCAGTTATTCAAAAATAGACCCCGAAGCAGAAAGGCACTTCCCCTTCACGGCTCCAAGACGCGACCAGCTGGAGACGATTTCAGAAATCATCGACGCAATCGACCGGGGCTTTAAATACATTGTCCTTGAAGCGGGCACGGGAACAGGAAAATCCGCAATAGCATATACATTATCCTCAATTTTCGATTCTTCATACATACTTACCGTCACAAAACAGCTGCAGGAACAGTACCTGTCTGATTTTAAGGATTTGAAACTTGTAAAAGGAAGAAACAACTTCACATGCACAAGAGACCCCGCCCGAACCTGCGATGAAGGCAGATGCATACTGGAAGGGCTTAAATGCGAGGACGCCATAAGAACATGCGAGTACTACCGCCAGAAAAACGCAGCCCTAAACGCAAAGACGGTCATCTCAAATTACCATTACATGTTTCTGGAGCTCAACTACGTCAGGGATTTCAAAAAGCGCGAACTTCTTATATGCGACGAGGCCCATAACCTTGAAAACACCATAATGAGCCAATTGAAGCTTGAATTTTCAATCGATGACTTGAAGGAGCATCTCAACATTGAAGTGGGCGATGACATTCTCTATGAACTTGACAATGGGGATTTTGACGTCTGGCTTCAGTTCATCGGCGAAATCAGGGACGAATACCAGCATGAGTATGATAAGATAAGGGATGTCGATGTGCCTCATCTGATTGAAAAGAAGTCGTTTATGAAAAACGAGATAAGCGACTGCAACCGTTTTGTCGAAAACATCACGCAGGACCCCTACAGCTGGGTGTTTGACTATGACAGGGATTATAATCTGATTGAGTTCAAGCCGCTTAAAATTGACAATTACGCCAAAAATGCAATGTTTAGGTATGGGGAGGTGTGCATTCTCATGAGCGCAACCATACTTGATTATGAGTTCTTCTCAAAATGCCTCGGCATCGGGGCTGATGAGATATATGCAATAAGGCGCAAAAGCCCCTTTGACATGCAAAGAAACGCCATCAGAAGCTGCAGCGACCTGGAGCTTTCACACAAAACAATCAAAGAAAACGCCCCCAAAACGGTTGACGCAATCAGGTCCATTCTTGAATATCATAGGGATGAAAAGGGACTGATCCACACAGTCAGCACCGCATGCAAGGATTATCTTATTGACAATCTCAATGACGCCCGGCTGATTGAACATAACACGAAAAATAGGGCCGAACAGCTTGAGGAATACAGGAATTCAGCAAGGCCCTTGGTTCTGGTGTCGCCCTCAATGAATGAGGGGGTTGACCTTCCTGGGGATTTGTGCCGCTTTCAAATCATCTTCAAGCTGCCGTATCCTGATTTGGCAGACAAGCAGATAAGGCTTCGGGCAAATGCCGATGAGGACTGGTATAACTACAAGACCGCCCTTTCCCTGATTCAGACATATGGAAGGGGAATGCGCTTTGAGGAGGACTACTGCAGGACATATTTAATTGATTCAAGAATCGGCGATTTCATCCTGAACTCCAAATTCATGCCGGATGATTTTAAATATCTGGTCAAACAAAATAATTCCAATGGCAAATCATAAACATTTGAGAGTGGTGTTGGAGGACATATTCCTCAACAACAATGAGCTTACGCAGGACTTGAAATCAAGGCTTGTCAATGAATTTAGATATTCGAATTTATTCATTCCCGCCAAGAGGGACGAGTTCACGTTGAACTTCATAATCTATGAGGATGAGGGCATGAGGCTGACTCCCCTTTTCACAGACAAAAATGAGTTTGACAAGTTCTTCGCTGACGCGGATGATATCGAGCTTATGGAAAACTCCTTCGAGCTTTACCGAAACATTCTCCTTACAAGCGACCTTGACGGATATATCATCAATCCCGCAACTGAAAAGTATGTATTTGACAGGAATTTCGTTCTCGACATCAAAAACGTTCCAAAAACCAATTTCTACACAACCGACACATACTCCAAAGAGGAAATAGGTGAAATGAGACATTCAGGAAATCCCAATCTTGAGGATTTCATTGGAAATCCCAACAACATCGGCGATTTCGAGGCCCTCTTTGAAGAGATGTCCAAATCAACGTTGCTTGCCATGATGGTTTCAGACGTTGATCTTTCGCCCAAATCTGAAAACGGAATCGTATCTCTTATGGACATAGGCCCGATGGCCCAGATGTACACTGACAGGGTCGGCGGAGTTTATGCATGCATATTTTCAAGCGAGGATAAGATGAGACTTGTCGGCTCATCCAAGTTCAGGTATTCGCAGGTGATAAACCTTGCGATGCTTGTCAATTTCGTCTTGAGCGAAGACATGGACGGAATAGTGCTCAACCCCGAAAGTGACAATGTCCTGATTCCAAGGTCTACCCTTTTGAGATATTCGCTCGGATTTGAAAGATATGCAAATGACGAGAAGCTGTCCAATTCCATTTATTACATGTTCCCTTTATAATTGCCTTCTTTATGTTAATTTATTTTTAATTTGGAATATTGTAATCGTTTTAAATCAAAAAATATATATGTTTTGACCATCTTATTATTAACTGGGATTGTTGGCCCTAGACAATCCCTACAAATTGGTGATGGTCGAAAGAATCCTGTTATCTTCTACAGCCTACTATTTTTTTCATAATGGGGTTCTTTCAATTAACAAATTTTAATAATTATATTGGATAAATAGATAATCATGTCTGAATTATCTGAATTGATTAGAATTAATAAGAATATCGAAAGGCAGAACAGGGAAATAGTCCGCCTTTTGAAAATCATCGCCGGCGAAAGCGACTTCGTGGACAGGTCAGGTTATGTCTTTCCGGAGTTTCCCGATGAGGAAGCCGATATTTATGAGGAGGCCAGGAATTTCTCTTCACTTTTGGATGTTTCATGCGATGTTGGTGAAGTCTATTTCATAGACGGCGACATCTTCAAACTAAGTGTCAAAAATAATGAAAAAGTGATTGAGAATTTGATGGGTGACGGCGAAAGTATTAATTTTAAAGTAGCGGAATTTGTATCTGATGAATCCATTAAAAGAAACCAAAGTTTGGATGACGCTACAGTTATACTCACAGACTCAAGTAAGGGAAAGTTACCCCAAACCTTGCAGTTATGTCATGAGCAGGATGCCAAAAAAGTCTTCATTCCATGGAACCAGATGATGGAATTGCTTGGGGCACCTGAAACACTACAGAGAATACTGAAACTCAATTTCTACAAATCCGAAGAGGATTTGGCAGAAAGAATATTCAAAAAGGAGGAAGAATAATGTTTTGCCCATCATGTGGAGAGGAACAGCCGGAAGGCTCAAAATTTTGTAAAAACTGCGGAAAGGAATTGACAAACCTGCAGCCAAGCAACGTTCAGCCAGCAGCTGAAAATGACCATATGGCAGCAGTCATTATAGGTTATATCCTTGCAATACTAATCCCGCTTTTCGGATTGATAGCAGGTATATATTTATACACCAGAAAGGATTCCGCAAACGCTCAAAAACACGCAAAATTCGTAATATTGGTTGCGGTAATCGTATGGTTCATATCATTCATGATAATGATGTCCTAAAAAAAAGTATTATGATGATTTGTTAAAATCATCAATGGCTGAGTCCACCAGTTCAATGACGGATTCAGATAAATCAGGGTATGAATCATCAATAGGCACAGGAATGTTGTCGCAATAGACCACATCCAGCCCGTGTGCTATGGCGTCTTTTGTTGCAACATCCACTGCAGCCGCCTTAAGTTCGGTCAGCATGACATCAGCATGATCCATATATTTCTGCATGTCTTCACGTAAAAGCGGCCTGTTGGACAGGTGTGCGGTTGTGCCGACGACTTCGCAGTTGAAGTTTTCTTCAAGATAATCCACTAGCTTGTCTTTAACCTCTTCAGGTGCTGTTGTTGCAAAAAGCACCTTTTTGCCTTCAATGCTTTCCAGCGGTTTCGGCCTGAAGACCGTTGATATTACGACCGCTTCAGGGTTTATCTCACCGACAAACTCTTCTATTTTTCTTATTTTCTCATCGCTGCACATAGGCTCTTCGCACATTGTCAGAATAACCAGGTCTCCAAGTCCCACCCTGTATGGTCCGAAGTAGGTGGTCAGGTTTTCGATAGGCTGGTTTGCTCCGATAAGCGCTATTTTCCTATTGGTCTTTATAGGAGGTATTGCAGCTCCGCTTCCTTCAAATATCGCGAATCTGGAGGCCACTTCATTGGCAAGTTTCGCTCCCTTTTTCATGTTGGTAAGAAAGACTTCGCCTGCCATTCCTCCGCCGCAGCGTCTGCATCCGATGGTGAGGATTCTGCTCATAAGGGCATCTTCCCAGTGGTCACTTGCAGCGTGAACTCCCTTTTCGGACTGTTCAAGCAGGAATTTGGCGTTGATTTCAAGCTCTTCGCCGTGAACGATTTCAGGCTCTTCAGGTCCGCCTCTTCCCATTGCGATAACGCACGGTTCATAGCCGTTTTTGTCAATGAGCCTTGCAACGAAACCTGAAACTGCAGTTTTTCCTATTCTTTTTCCGGTTCCAAGAATTGTGATTGACGGCTTTTCCATTATGTCATACTGTGTGGTTGGCTCGAACTTGAAGTCCGGGCCCTCATATGATATTCCCTCATTTAGAACTTTGCATGCGATTTTGAATCTTTTGGGATAGTCCAGTATTGGCTCGTCGCTCAAATCAAAGACTGTGTCGATTTCATATTTGCGGATCATCTCCACAATGATATCATATGGTATGTCCTTTCCTTTTGCAAATTGGACGGGAATTCCAAGCTTTACGGAATAGGATTCCTCTGAATCGTCCCGAAGCTTCTCTGTTCCTCCAATGAAAACGGCACCTTTGATGTCGATGTGTTCCAGGTTGTTTAATGTGTCGATTGCTTCTTGTGTGACTGGCAGGTAATGTTCACCATCAACTAAACAGAGCATTTTGGTTAAGGATTTCATGGTTATAGATATAATTTTAATAAATAAAAGTTTAATTATTAATTATGCAGATAGACATCGCGCAAACACACATCAGACTTACGAGTGATTTGAAAAATCATCATCTGGCAGAATACATCAAATCTATACGCACGGATTTGAAAATGCATATCGCCCACAATCAGGATTTCCTATACAGTCTGGAACCTGTTGAAGCCTCCGGTGATGGTATGGCCAGTATTGTTGAGAGGATGTGTGAATCATCAGCGTTATGTGATGTCGGGCCGATGGCCTGTGTTGCCGGAACGATTTCTGAAATGTCTCTTGAATATCTCATTGAAAGGGGCTCCCGCCATTCCATTGTTGAAAACGGAGGTGACATTGCACTTGTCAATGACCGTAAGGTCTTGTGCGGAATATATTCAGGAAATGAGGTTCTGGGAAATGGGCTGGCATTTGAAATCGGGGAAAGAAAAAGCCCGTTAGGAATCTGCACGTCATCGGGAAGGATTGGCCATTCCATAAGTTTCGGCTCATCCGACAGCGTCAGCGTCGTTTCAAGGTCACCTTCCGTTGCAGACGGTCTTGCAACAAGGATTGCCAATGAGGTAAATGGCGTGGACGGCGAAGAGAAGGTTGCAAGTGCTGCCGATGCGGCGGATGGTTACAGGGATCTTTTTGAGGGGGTCCTTATTGTTTCGGATGATTATGTTGCAACTGTTGGAAAATTGCCGAAAATCGTCGAAACATCTAAATTTCATGTGAATAAAATTTAAATTTATTTGAATTATTCTATTTACCATTATTATTTTGAATGCAAAATTTAAATATTATTACTTAATAATATAAATGTATATAATTAAGGAGTTATATTTTAACTAACTGAAATTAGTTAGATAAGGGTTAGATATCTATGTATAAAGACGAAATGATACAAATGCACCAGTTCTTAGTTTATGTTCTAAAATATTTAGCTGAAGATGACCAGATTAGCAATGACTGCAGTGAATACATCACCCTGAAAATCAGTCCTCATCATATTCACAAGACAAAGGCCGAGCATAAGCATGCCATTTTTGTTTTATGTAAAATTATCTCAGAGATTATTTCCGATAGGGAAGACAACCCTATTCCGGAAAATGTCCGCAACTCTTTATCAGACCTTGTAAGAAGATCTGAAAGGGAACTCTATGCGGAATAACTTCTTTTATTTTTTTTAAAATCAAAAGTGTTAATTACTTTTATATACTACTTATTTTATATATAATTAAAAAAATTAAAAATTAACACGTGTGATATCTTGAAATCCTTTGAATTCTTATCTAAAAAAAGGCCTGAAAAACCTCGGGACTGCGGAATCACAATGGTTCTGGACAAGGGCTTGGGCCTTGAAACAGCAGAAAGCCTTATGAACATATCCGGAGACTATGTGGATTACCTGAAGTTCGGATGGGGAACATCAATAGTTCACGACCGTGAAATAATAAAAGCGAAGGTCGAAATGTACAAATCCCACAAAATCACTCCCTATACCGGAGGAACACTATTTGAACTTGCCTACATGAACGGTAAACTGGACGAATTCTTCGATGAGGCTCATGATTTGGGTTTTCCGGCCATAGAAATATCAGACGGTTCCACAAACATTTCCCACGAGGAAAAGCTCAAATGCATCAGGATGGCAAAAGGCGAAGGCTTTGAAGTCCTGTCCGAAGTCGGCAAAAAGGACCCGAACCTTGACAAGGAACTCACGCTTGACGAAAGAATCAGATACATGCAAGAGGAGCTTGATGCCGGATCGTCACTTGTCATAGTCGAAGCCCGCGAAGGCGGAAAGAACATTGGAATATTCGACAGCACAGGCAATGCCAAGGAAGACGAGATAGACTATATCCTGGATAATTTCGACGGCTCAAGGATTTTATGGGAAGCTCCAAACAAGGACCAGCAGGTATTCTTTATCCTCAAGCTTGGAAACACTGTAAACCTTGGTAACATTTCATCAGATGACATAACCTCCCTTGAAACCCTAAGACAGGGACTTAGAGGAGATACATTAGGCAAAATCTAAAAGGAAGCATTTCTATGAAAGAAAGAAGCATTAATGACATAAACCGTAAAGTCCAAAGCGGCGAGGCAAACATCTACACTGCAGAAGAGTTCAAAAAACTGATCAAAAAGGGAGACGCTCCGGCTTTTGATGAGGTGGATGTGGTGACATGCGGAACCTGCGGCGTCATGAGCGGAACTGCGGCGATACTCAACTTCATCATATCAGAACCTGGAGTCTTCATAAGGGCAAAGGAAGTATACATGAACGGCGTTCCGGCATATGCAGGACCATGTCCAAACGAATGGCTTGGCTCAGTTGACGTGATTCTACACGGAACGGCCCACTCAATATATGACGAATCCTATGGAGGAGGATTCCTTCTAAAGGAAATCCTTGAAGGAAAACCGATTGACGTCAGGGTCGAAACCGCCGAAGGAAAGACAATTGAAAACACCATTACAATGGATGACATCACACGCGGACAAATAATAGGTGCCCGTATGGCATTCAAGAACTACACTGCATTCACAAATCCCGGAAAGGATGAAGTCAAATCAATATTTGCTGCAATGCCTCTTGAAGGAAACCTCAAAGGCCTTACCTTTTCAGGATGCGGAGACTTGAACCCTCTTCAAAACGACATACCACACAATGCAATAAAGCAGGGAAGCAAAGTATTGCTCAATGGCGCATTGGGATACATATTGGGAGACGGGACCCGGTCAAGCGCTGAAAAGCCTAACCTCATGCTTTCAGCCGATTTGTGCCAGATGGATCCATACTATCTTGGAGGATTCAAGACAGGCCAGGGCGGTGAGGTATACGATACCGTGGCAATACCCATACCGGTGCTGAATGAGGAAATCTACAATAACCTTCTAGTCACTGATGAGATGATTGACCTGCCTGTTGCAGACATCAAGGGCCGCCACCTGCCGCTTGACAATACCAACTATCAGGAAATGTGGGGAGATTATGATTTAAGACCCAAATATGATGAAAGGAAATGTAAGGACTGCGATTCATGTACAGTCGAAAGGGTATGTCCTACCAATGCGTTTTCAAAGCGGAAATTAAACATTGCCCGATGCTTCGGATGCGGAATGTGTGCAAGCCACTGCAGGCACGACGCGTTCGCCATGAATACCGGCAGCGTCGATTTGAACATCAACGGCGAAAATGTCAATATCCCTATTATCTGCAGGCAGTCTGACAGATTAAGGGCAAACAAATTATCACTGAAGCTTAAAAGAATGATTGAAAATAATGAATTTATGTTATAGGCGATTCCATGTCCATTCAACAAAAGATAAACGACTCTCCAATCGAGTTTGCAGTACAGATTATCAATGACGTAAAGAATTCCAAGGATGAGGGGGTTTTGAAATGCGTGCAATGCGGAATGTGCACATCAACATGTCCCGCTGCAAGACATTCGGACTACAATCCCCGTGAAATAATCGAAAGGGTGCTCGATGGGGACCTTTCCATAATAGAGGATGATTCCCTTTGGGACTGCTTTTACTGCTACACCTGCCACAGCGTATGCCCTGCCGGAAACAGCGTATGTGAGGTGAACCAGATTCTAAAGCAGATTGCCGTATACAAGGGCATAGGATACGACAAGCTCTATGAGTATCTTGGATTTGCCGATTCATACTTCACGGCCGCAATCGGGGCGATTCCCGAAATATTCTTTACAGACATTGACCGTGACGTGCCGGGATGGTGGGATTTCAGGCAGCATCTGGACGAGATTAGAAGCGAACTTGAACTGGACCCGCCGCTGATGCCGCCGAAAGACGTCATTGAAGAGGTAAGCAAAATATTGACAATAACAGGTTTTAAGGATAAAATCGAAAGGATAAGGTCCGCCGAGGAGGAATCCAAATGAAATATGTTCCAGACAAAGACATACTGCTTTTCAGAAGCTGCCTTGTAAGCGTCGAATATCCGGGCGTCGAGGCATCCACAAAATTCGTATTCGACAAGCTGGGAGTGGATTATGCAATATCAGAAAAGCAGACCTGCTGTACAGGACTCGGACATTATTCCGATGTGTTCAACCAGATTGACACATCAGCCATAGGGGCAAGGAACTTCAGGATTGCAAGGGATATCGGAAGGCCGAACCTTGTCATGATGTGTGCAACATGCTATGCAATCAACAAGAAATCGGTCAAGCTGCTCAACAGGAAGGACGAGTTGAGAAATCACATTAACGAATTATTTGATGAAAACGGCTTGTCTCATCTCAAATACGAAAAGGACGATTTGAAACCGAGTGAAAATATATTTCACGTGGTCGACATACTCTATGCCAAGCGGGATGAGATTGGAAAGCATATAAAATATGACTTAAGCGATTATACAATTGCAACCCACCACGGATGCCATTACTGTAAGGTGCACTATGAGGACACAATCGGAGGGGTCCGCGACCCGAACGTCATGGATGAGCTGATTAAGGAATGCGGTTGCACTACAATCGGATGGTATGACCACAAAAGGGCAACATGCGGAACTGGCTTTCGTCAGAGATACTCAAATCCTGACCTGTCTTTTACAGCCACCGCAGACAAGATGAACGCGATAGCGGATGAGGATGTGGACATATTGGTTCATTTATGCCCTAACTGCCATATCCAGTTTGACAGATATCAGTATCTGATATCAGAAAGGGAAGGCAGAAGCTTCAGGGCAATCCATCTAAACATTGCACAGTTCATTGCCCTTGCAATGGGGGGAGACCTTGATAAGGTAATCGGTGCCAAGGCACACACCGTGCCTATAGATTCTGTTGTTAAGGATTTGAAGGAGGTTAAAAAATGAGGGATGATTTAAAAGTTGGCGTGTTTTTATGCGAGTGCGGAGGAAACATTTCAGACATTGTGGATCTGGATAAGGTAAGGGAAGAACTTGACGTGGAGTTCATAGGCCAGTTCGAAAACCTGTGTTCACTGAACGGCCGAAAGATCATACGTGATGCGATATTCGACCACGACCTGGACAGGGTTGTAGTTGCGGCATGCTCACCGATTTCACATGAAAAGACATTCCAGGACTATGTAAAGCCCCTGAATCCGTATCTCATGGACATGGCCAATATAAGGGAGCAGTGCTCATGGGTGCACTCCGACAGCGAAAGGGCAACACGAAAGGCAATCACCCTGATAAACGCCTCAATAGAAAAGGTAAAGCAGTCCGATGCTGTGGACCCTATCTATTGCCAGACTCCCGATGAGGTTGCAATAATCGGCGGCGGAATTGCCGGCATGAACGCCGCACTTTCCCTTGCAAAGCAGGGAACCAAAGTCACCCTTATAGAGCAGTCCCCATCAATCGGAGGGCACATGGCAAAGATAGGAAAGGTGTTCTCTCCGGTTAAAATCGCAGAAGAATGCGGAATGTGCCTTTTGAATCCTATTTTAAATGAACTGGTCTGGAATGAAAACATTGAAGTCCTGACAAACACAAAGGTCATCGAGGCCGAAAGGCGCGCAGGTACATATAACCTTATTCTTGAAAAGTCCCCACGTTATATCGACACCGAGAAATGCATTGCATGCGGAAAGTGTGCCGAGGCATGTGAGGTTGAAGTTCCCAATGACTGGAACGACAATCTCTCAATGAGAAAGGCAATATACAGGCCCTTCGGACAGTCATATCCAGAAGCATATGTAATAGATATGGACAACTGTTCCAAATGCAGCAACTGCGTAAAGGCATGCAGCATGAAGGCGATAAGGCTTAGGGGAAAATCCGAAAGGATTCCTCTGCAGGTGGGATCAATCATCGTTGCCACAGGCCACAAGCTCTTCGACATGGAAAAGCGTCCCGAATACGGATACGCACGCTATGATGATGTCATAACGCAATCTGAGCTTGGACGTATCACCGGAGTCAACGGTCCGACCAAGGGCAAGTTGCTTAAATCCAACGGAGAGGTTCCAAAGCGTGTCGTGATGATACAGTGCGTCGGCTCAAGGGATGAAAAGCCTGACGGGCACAAGTACTGCTCAAAGATATGCTGCACGGTGGCCCTCAAGAACGCAAACATCATAAAGCACAAATATCCAGATACAGATGTCCTGATTTGCTACACTGATGTGAGGACTCCCGGAATGTTTGAGAAATACTACAAGCACACCCAGGAAAACGAGGTCAGGTTCCTCAGAGGAAGGCCTGGCGAGGTTGTCAAGAAAGGAGACAACTATATTGTAAGAACAGAGGACACTCTTAAAGGCGAATTCGTTGAAATCGAAGCCGACATGGTTGTTCTTTCAACTGCAATGGAGCCTTCTGAAGGAACAGAGGAAATAGCTGAGATTCTAAACATAGGAACAACAGAAGACGGATTCATCAAGGAGTCACATCCGAAAATCAAGCCTGTTGCAACCGACGTTCAGGGAATATTCGTCTGCGGAACCGCACATGAGCCGAAAGACATCACAGACTCAATCATGCAGGCGACCGCCGCGGCCGCAAAGGTCAACGAATACAATTATGGCGGTGTGGAAATCGAACCATTCATCGCAGAAATCGACAACGACAGATGCAATCTGTGCGGAGAATGCATAGAGCGCTGCAAGTACAAGTCAATGAGCATTCAGAATGATGAAATCTACATTGATCCTATGAGCTGTACAGGCTGCGGAAAATGTCTTGTCGGATGCAAGCAAAGGGCAATCACGGTAAACGGCAACATCGATGAGAAGATCATGGCAACCATCAAGGGAGCATTGTCCAAAAAGAGGGACGGCGAACGCATGATACTTGTGTTCCTGGACAATATAGGATACACCGCCGCCGACAATATCGGTGTCAACAGATTATCATATCCCGAATCGATTCATATAATCAAGGTAATATCCGTCAACCGTGTAAGGCCGAGACACATCAAATATGCGCTTGAAAACGGTGCTGACGGAGTATTCATCGGCGAGTTTCCGGGGGATTTGATGTATGATGAGGTGGAGCGCAAAATCCAAAGGGCCAAAAACAGGCTTCAGGAACTGGGCGAAAACCCTGAAAGGATAACATTCTCAAAGGTTTACATTCCATACTTCTCAGGACTTGCCCGCAAGTTCAATGAATTCGATGCAAAAATCGCAGAGCTAGATGATGAAACCTAGAAAAAAACCGGATGATGACTTAAGTGAGATTGCCGCTAACGACCCCGACTATCGCAAGCGTCTTAAAGCCGTTGAAGCAATCTCTGATGATGAGCTCTTGAACGATCTGGCCTATTCTGATTCAAACCGCAAGGTTATGATTTGCGCTGTCGAGAGGATTTCAAATCAGAATTATATTGCCCGAATCGCCGCAAAGCATAGTGACTGCCATGTCAGGATTGCGGCAATAAGAAGAGTTGAGGACAGGTCTGTTCTCGAAAGGATTCTCAAAACCGAATCCAACAGAAAGGTAAAAGGGGTTCTACTTGAAATCCTGAAATGATTGTGCTAAGCATTATTATATCTAAGAAACATATATCTAACATGTAGGTGATTTCAATTAAGTTTCTTGAATTGAATAATCGGAACAATTCCCTGAATTTATTTAGATTAATATTTGCAACATTCGTTTTAATCAAACATTCGTTTGTCGTATTTGCAGCCGACATCAACAGTTACATGCCCAATTCCATTGTTGTTGTCATGTCATTTGCAGTGCCTTTCTTTTTTTATATATCAGGCTATCTTATCACGGCATCCGCAATCAAGAATGATTTCAAGACATTTCTGAAAAAACGTTTGGCGAGAATATATCCCGCATATTTCATTTGCATTTTGCTGATTGTAATCCTGTTTGCCCCATTGGCATTTACGATAATTAACGGCAATTTCGATTTGCTTTCATATTTGAATCTGAACCCTTCACCCGCCAGGTTTTTCATTTATGCGCTTCCGTTGAACCTCTTTGAAAACAATATCGGCACGTTGCTTGAAGCCATCAACGCCGACAATTGGAATGTTTCCATATGGACGCTGATTTTTGAGTTTGGATGTTATATTGCCGTATCCATCGTCATGGCGGTTTTGATGAAATCCAGAATCAGAAAGAACCACTATCCAAAAGCGCTTTTCGCCATTTATCTTATTCTTGGCATTGCATATACTTTAATGCCTGACAGCTCCAGCAAGGCTTTGACTTACTTTAAGCTTGGGCTGTATCTCTTTTCAATGTTTTTTGCAGGAGGATTTGTCTATCTGATTAAAGACAAACTTGCATTCTCATATAAGCTGTTCGCTTTGGCTCTGATTTACTGTACCGTTTGCATGGCATTATTTTCAAGAAACGCCGCTGGAATATACATTGCCATTCCAATGACATATATTCTTCTTGTACTTTCCGTTAAGATTAAATCTCCAGGATTCATCAAGGAAAATGACATATCATATGGAACATATATCTATGCATGGCCGGTACAGTGCCTTATTGCAATTCTTATCACTTTCAACAACCTTAATGTCAGTGTATGGCAATACCTGCTCTACGTTTGGATTCTGACTACCTTTTTTGCGGTGATGAGCTGGTTTGTTGTCGAAAAGCCTATACTGAAAAAAGTGAGATGAACTAAATCATAGATTCTTCAGGACTTCAATACCCAACTGTGTGCATTTGTAAAGGCGTCCCTTTCGCATGTCCTCATTAATGCACAAGACGATATTCTCATTTTTCAAACCGATCAGTATCCTTGAAACCTGAGATGTGGTGAGGTCAATCTCTCCGGCGATTTCAGAAGGCATCTTGAAGGAATTTCCGATAGCTTTCAGAGTGTCTATTCTGAATTGCGAAACTTTCACAAAGCCCAAGGCACGGAATAATTCATCATCATTCATATATTATTATATAGGCATGATTTTTATTAATTATTTGGATATGTCAAACAGTTTAAAGTAAACTAAACAGTTAAAATGATGCCATGAACCTTTCCTTGATGGTAATAGGGTCTATATCTATAATTGGAGCGTTTGAATTTCCGGATTCGGTTCTGTATACGATGAAGCTTGCATCATCGCTTTTGATGAATTCCTTAAGGTTGATGTCATCGAAGTAATGGCTGTTTTTAAAGCCCACTCCACGGGCAATATCCACCAGGTCAACGACCTGCGCATATGTGTCCTGATTTCCTGTTGAACCGTAGGCTCCGTTGTCAATGACTATCCATGTAAGGTTGGATGGATTGTTTGCAAATACTGTAACTAGTGAGCCCATATTCATAAGAAGGGATCCGTCACCGTCGATTACAACGACATCCTCATATGGTTTTGCCATGGCCAGTCCAAGTCCGATTGAAGAGGCAAGGCCCATTGAACCTATCATATAGAAGTTCTTTTCCCTGTCATTTATTTCATACAGCTCCCTTGACGGAAATCCGATGTTGCAGATAACCAGTTCATCGTCAATGTATTCCATAATCTCATAAATAGCTTCATATCTTGCCATGTTATCACCAGTACTTTATCTCCAGTAAAATGCTCACAGGCTTTCCTTCCTCCTCAGACAGTTCCCATGACAGTCTGATGTCGTCATATGCCGCTTCGGCGGTCTGCGGTGTGAAGAACTTGAAGTCCATGGCTTCAAGAATCAGCGGCGTTGACTCGCCCATAGGGACCTGTCCGACAATGCTTTCGCCTTCGGTGCCTCTGTGGCTCATAATCATCAATAAAGGAATTTCATACAATTCAATCAATGATTTCAGGGCGTTTATTGAATTTCCAAACCCTGAATTCTGCATTAGAATTGCCGGCCTTTTGCCTCCGAGGTATGCTCCTGCACATATTCCGATTCCCTCCTCCTCACGTGTGACTGGAATATGGGTGATTTCAGGGTCATCATCAATCATGTTTAGGAGTTTTGTCAAATTGACGCATGGAACGCTGACTATAAAATCGATTCCTGCATCCTTCAGGCCGTCGTATACTGCTTCGGTTGTATCCATAATATCACATCTAATACTTTAATATATACTAAATACTATAAAAAACTATTTTATTTTTAATTATTCATCAAATAGTAACCTTTTTATTTATTTAAAATCAATATAACAATATGTTTGATAAACTACCCGTTTCTTCCAAAACAGAAAGGATATTGACAAAATCCCTCGATGAGGAAATTTCTGTTGAAGAGGCGAATTATTTGATGAATATTAATGGGCCTGATTTATACCCATTACTTGCAACTGCTGATTTTTTAAGACACGAAATCGTTGGAGACAACGTGACATTCATTAATAATTGCAATATTAACTTTACAAATATATGCACCGTCAGATGCGGATTCTGCGCATTCGGAAAGGATGCTGACGACCATGATGCATATATCCTGAATGACGAGGAGATTCTCTCAAAGGCCGAAGGCGCCGTTGCCAATGGAGCCCGCGAATTCACGCTCATGGGAGGAGTGCATCCCGATGCAGACATAGAATACTACACACATCTGCTCACGTTGCTTAAGGACAACTATCCGAATGTGTCCATACACGGATTTTCACCTACAATGGTCCGTGACGCCTGCAGGGCATCCGGAATTGACATGAGCGAAGGCTTTGAGATACTCAAGGATGCCGGCCTTGACACATTGCCCGGCACTGCAGCAGAGATTCTCACAGACCGTTCAAGGGAGATAATCTGTCCTGAAAAGGTAAGCGTGGCCGAATGGATTGAAGCCGTCAAGGCAGCCCAGGAAGTCGGAATAAAGGGTTCTGCAACAATAATGTACGGGCATGTTGAAACTTTAGAAGAACGGGTGGAACACATTGACATTATCAGACAGATACAGCAGGAAACTCACGGTTTTACAGAGTTCATACCAATGACATTCATGCATGAGTACTCCCCAATCTTTCTGGAAGGCCAATCAGACCTGGGAGCAACCGGAACACAGGATTTGAAATTATATGCCGTTTCAAGGCTGATGCTTAGGGATTTGCTTCCTAACCTTCAGGTTTCATGGGTAAAGATGGGCTTCAGATTCGCACAGGTCGTACTGACAGCAGGTGCAAATGACCTTGGAGGAACGCTGGGCGGAGATGAACTGTCAGAGGCATCAGGAGCTCCTGATGGTGTTGACGCATCAATCGAAACATTGGCAAGAATGGTCAGGGACTTGGGAAGAAACCCGATTGAGAGGGATTCACTCTACAGTGAGTTTTATGAGATAGATTAGGTGTTTTGATGAAGAAGTTTATTGTTATTGACGGATTGGACGGTTCGGGCAAGGACACTCAGGTAAATTTAATAGCTGAAGCATATCAAAAAAAGGGAAGAAGCGTAACAGTAAGGTCACATCCATGCAGTGACAATAAATACGGTTTAAAATCAAAACAGGCACTCTTAAAGACAGGAAAGCTAAATCATATCAAGGCAACAATATACTTCGGGCTTGACGCGATAAGGTCTGTTCAAAAGTACTGCTTCAACAAGAACGTTGACGTTCTAATTTTTTCAAGATATATCCTTGCGGTGATGTATCTGCCTAACGTCGTTAATACCATAGTATATAAGATCGTAGCATTTGTGCTTCCCACATCAGACTGCATGTTCTTTTTGGACATTACACCTGAGGAATCGCTAAAAAGAATTGGCTCAAGGGACGAGCAGACCGAAATGTTTGAAAATATAGATTCATTGAGGCAAAACCGTGAAAGGTCAAAGAAATTCACCTATAACTGGAATGTGATTTCTGCAGATGACGCGCCTGACGTGATTTCCCAAAAAATAATAGCAAAATGCTTTGAAACTGACTGACTATAACACTTCTTTTATTCCATCGCTTGTAATAATCATCAGTGAATTGAGGTTTTCAAGGACAAGTGAAACGATCGGATGGGTTTGGATATCCTTGTGCATGAAGACTACTTCTTTTCCGACAATGTCAATCCAGTTTACATGATAAACCACAACGCCATTAACGATCAATCCCAGATATTCCGGAACGAATCTGTTTTCGTCAATCTCTTCAAAATACGGGCTTTTTCTAAATATCTCTCTTAAAACCTTATCCATACTTATACACCTTTTCTTTCATAGACAAATTTCGGCACTGCCTTATCGAAAGGATCGAAAGTTTCCCTGTTTTTAACTTCCATGCATTTCATGCTTACCTTTGAGTGAAGCGAAGAAGGCAATCTCAATATTCTTTTCAAATCAATTGTAACTTTGGCATCGATTGTTGCAAGGTTGACTCTTGCCATTGCTTCAACAAGATTTTTATAGCGTCTAGGGCCGATGTCATTTTTAAACTGGCCCCAGTTGTTGTTTTCAAGGTGGTGTCTTGAAGCGATGATGTCCTTCATGAGTTTCGCATTGATTCCGTCCAGCTTCTCATTGCCGACCATGTGCTGGATGTTGAATTTCACTTTTTCGGTGAATATCCTTGAATATCCGACAGGAATGGTGAAGTGTTCAAAGTTGAAGCTCTGATTTGATACTCCTGAGTTCATGAACTGGGATTTTGGAACTTCAGCGCCTGCAACGTACTTTAAGACTTCAGACCTGAGCTCGCTTCCGGCAGTCATCATTTCCTCATCAAGAATCCTGATATGATATCCCCTTCCGGAATATATGAGATGAATGTTTTTAAGGCCCAGATCACCCTGTAAAGTATCAATCAGGCTGTTTACTATTTCCAAAGCTTCTCCGAGGCAGACTTCACAAACTCCATCGCATTGGCATGACCTGATAGGAATATCCTTTGCGTCAACGTCAAAGATGTATTCTGCCTTTAGCCAGTCCTCCCTTCTTCTTGGATTATTGTAAAAGGCGACTGAGATGTAGGCTGCAAAGGGTGCCTTGAATCTGAGGAATTTTCGCAGGGACTCTGTTCCTCTGAAGGTTTTGTACCTGTCGTTCGGTCCTCGGCCGTTGTGGTCAAAACCGAACTCTCTTTTTTTGATATCAGTGGAGATGAAATCAGGCAAATCCTTCGGGTCCCATTCCTCACGATAGAATTGTCTTCGCTCTTTTAATGTAGCTTTGGAAAACATAATATTAATTAGATTTTCAAAGTATTTATTTTATTTGATGGTGCGATTTTGTGTTTTTTCATGAATATGATATGTTCTTCAAATCAAGAAAAATAATAATATATTCTTTTATTTTTTATTTAAATTATTAAAATTAAGTTCTAGTTAATTTAAGATGTATGTAAGCACTTGCATTCGAAAATCTATATATATAATCGTTTTTAGACTATTAAATATGATGATAGTCTAATTCATCATAATATTTTAATGGAATGATTATATTGAAAAAAATAATATTTTGTTTAATTTTAATTTCGATTGCCTTGGTGGGCATAAGTTTTGTAAGTGCAACTGATGCGGATAGTGTCAGTTCAGATGTTGTTGGCCATGTTTGTGTCAGTTCAGATGTTGTAGATAGTGTTTTAGGCGCACCTGCTTTAGGCTCAGGTCTTGGCGGTGGCGGAGATCAAAACTATTACTAGTTACATATAATCTTTAGGAATTATTCTTTTTGAATGATTTCCTTTTTCTTATTTTTTCTGTCATATTATTCAGATTTTTTTTGTCAACTTCAAAAAAATAAGTTTATTATGGATTACGGCAAAATATTATCACATGAATGAATTTGTTGAAGTTATTGGAGTTGAGCATCTAAAAACAATCCTTTCAGCTCTCAGTCCGGAAGAGATTGTAAAGCCGGCTTATGACAATTGGATGGCTGGAGTTAAAACTGGCCATACGGTATTGAACCTGGAAGATGGCCGCGTTTATGGTATGGGCATTGATTTTAATCAGCTTCAATTGCATGATGACATATATATTGAACTGTATACTATCGAATCTCATGAGGAGCCAATATCTGAAGAGGAATTCTTCTCCAAAAATGAGTATGAGGAGTATTTGGACTTCAGCAGTGATGATCCCTGCGAGTATATTCCTGACATCATATCTGAATTCTGTGAAATGAAGGGCATTGACGAGTATGAGCGTACTGTCGGCCTTCTTGCATATAATTTCGAAAAACGTGAACAGGCAAATTACAATATGTGGGAATCAAAGATTCTAAACAAGTATTATGATGCAATATATGAGGACCACAATCCTTTCAGGTTTTCACAGTCTAGTCTTTAGCTTCCTGGTCAAGCTGATATTTTTTACGTCCGTAACAGGATAGGGGATTGTTTATTCCCTTGCATGACTTGTCCGGATGGCACAGGTTTGGAAGGTGTATCTTTATTTTTTCACAGCTCATCGGAGTGTACCATTTGGTTTCGCCCTCATGGTTAATATCCACTGTTTCATGCATTCCGAAACCTAATTTTGAGATGATGTTTATTTTTTCCTGAGGCTGGTCGTCGAATAATGGCGGTGAACAGTTGTCCGCCGCATCGAAAATCAGCGGAAGTATTTCATTTTCAGTGATGGAAAGGTCAGGGTCCATATCGGATACCTTAACCGTTTCATCGGATGCGAATATCCTCGGATAGAGCCTTGCATATGATGCAAATGATGTTAAAAGCAGCACGATTGCATCGTTACGTCCTCCTGAAGAGACTCCTTCAACAGTTGACTTGATGCATGGTGGAAATGCGTCCGGATTCAGTTTTCCAGCTTGAACTGAACCGTAAATGCCTCCGCTTCCCGCATAATACTGGTTGTATTTGCTTATCTCTTCAGGTATGAATTCCTTAAGTTCCTCACCTATCTTTATGATGGCAGGGTGTATTTCTATTCTTGCTGACATCTCCTTGATGCGGGCAATGTATTCCTCTGTTTTTTGCATTATCAGTCTTGATAGGATCTGCTCCTTGACGCTGTCACCGACCAGTATGTTATACATTCTTTCAGGACTTCTGTCTGTGAACTCATCGCCGAAACGGTAGAGGAAGTCGTCCTGCTGCAGGATAATGTCCCCATCATCGATGAGAAGGTCTGTTAGTTTGAGTTTTTTGGTTGCAATTACATCTTTTAGGGATTTCCAGTTGATTGCACCGTCAATCTTTACTTCTTCAAGGACTTCATCAATGATTTCAGCCCTTGACATTGGCGGAATCTTTGCCAGACGTTCTAAAATAAGCGCGCCCTGTGATTCAATGAAGAGTCTTGTTTCACGGGAGCCAAGGTTGAACTGAATCGCTATGGCCTGGCAGAGCATATGGAATGTCACGACATCCTGAAAAAAGAGTTCCTCGTTGGTGAGGTATTCAAATTCGGATTGGGTGAAATTCTTATTGTTCTTTTTTTCAATAGCCCATAATATGCGTTTCATACATAAATCAGCATATGATTTGGGAATGAGACTGTCATCTGAAAATTTCTGGTTGTTGGTATGGATGCAGAGGTCTATGAGGGTTTCATCCTCTTTGAAAATCTGATTCAAGTCTCCGTATTCACGTATGATTTGTCTTCCTTCATCGGAAAGTGGATTGATATATGAAACTTCAGCCATGATTTTAACTTTTTATTTCATGTTTTAAATAGGTATCTCAAGGTCAAAATCAATCTTTAAGTGAAAATGAAAAAATGTTTAAAATCGCTTTGTTGAAAAAAGCATTTATTACATATAATGGACAAAATTATTATATGATTAAAATTACTAAGGGGATTAGATAAATGTCAAAAGTATTTATTTCATGCGCACTTCCATATGCGAATGGGCCATGTCATCTGGGACATATCCGTTCCACATACCTGCCGGCAGACATTTTCGCCAGATATCACAGGATGATAGGCGATGATGTGCTGCTTGTTTGCGCTACAGATGAACATGGAACTCCAATTGCAGTGAAGGCAGATAAGGAAAATAAAAAACCGATAGAGATATCAAAGAGATATCATGACCTGATTGTGAAAGACGTTGAATCAATGAACATATCACTGGACAATTTCACAAGAACAACAGACAAGAAACATTATGAGATTGCACAGAACTTCTTCAAGGACCTTTATGAGAAAGGCTTTATCTACAGGGAGGATATCCAGCAGTTATACTGTCCGAACTGTAAGAAGTTCCTGCCTGACAGATATGTTGAGGGATTGTGTCCTGTATGCGGCTCTGAAGCAAGAGGTGACCACTGCGAGAAATGTGGAAAAGCCCTTGATCCCACAGAGCTTGATGAACCTCACTGCATTACCTGCGGAACCACTCCAATAATCAAGGACACCTTCCAATACGCATTCAAATTATCAGAATTTGAAGACACACTTAAGGATTATATCAGCGGCAATGAAAATCTGCCTGCAAACGTTAAAAATTACGCTACCAACTGGCTCAATGAGGGATTGAAGGACTGGATATTGACCCGTGATATGGATTGGGGAATACCTGTGCCGTTGGATGAGGCTGAAGGCAAGGTATTATACGTTTGGATTGAAGCGTTCCTGGGTTATATATCCTCAGCAAGCCAATGGTCCGAAAAATCCGGCAGCAAATGGGAAGAATACTGGAACGATTATGCCGTTCACTTCATAGGAAAGGACATCATTTACCACCATTCAATATTCTGGCCGGGACTTCTGTCTGCATACGGATGCAAATTGCCCGACATGATATATGCCGGTGAATTCCTATCCCTTGAAGGGGAAAAGATGTCCACAAGTAAGAACTGGGTAATATGGATAGCTGATTTCGTAAAAGACTATGACCCTGATTTGCTCAGATATTACCTGACAATCAACGCTCCCCTAAATAAGGATTCAGATTTCTCATGGGATGACTTCCAGAGAAGAAACAATGACGAGCTTGCAGACGTAATCGGAAACTTCCTCCACCGTACATTCGTGTTTACCAAAAAATATTTTGACAGCAGAATCCCCGAATATGAAAATCCTAACGAGGAGGATGAAGAGTTCAGAAAGGCAATTGAGGCATTGCCGGATAAGGCAGGCGAATATATAGCAAACTATGAATTCAGAGAAGCTTTGCTTGAAATATTTAAAGTTGCCAAAAAGGGTAACAAATATTTCAACGACTGCGAACCGTGGAAAGCGGTTAAAGAGGACATGACCAAAGCCGCCAACTGCCTGTACCTGTCCAACCAGCTGGCAAAGACCTTGGCATATACATTAAAGCCGTTCCTTCCAACAAAAGCGGACAAGATTGCCGAGATTATGAATATCGATTCATTGGACGTGTGGAATGATGCCAAGATTGTCCTTCCTAGCGGCCACGAGATCAACAAGGCAAAGCCATTATTCAAAAAGATTGAAGATGATGAAATCAATGCTCAGAAAGCAAAACTGAAAGAAAACCTAAATGAAAAGGAAGATGAAAATATGAGTGATTTAATAACAATTGACCAGTTTGATGAAGTCGTGATTAAAATCGGACAAGTGAAAGAAGCCGAAAAAATAGAAAAATCCGATAAATTATTGAAATTGCAAGTTGACATCGGAGAAGACAAACCTAGACAAATCGTTGCAGGTTTGGCGAAATTCTACTCTCCGGAAGAATTGATTGACAGAAAAGTTTGTGTTGTGGCCAACCTGCAGCCAGCAAAACTCTTCGGAACACTATCCGAAGGAATGATATTGGCAACCGGCAAATCCGGCGCCTTATTGGCTCCTGATGTGGCTGGCGAAGTTGGCGAAAGAATCCAATAGATTAAAATGCCCGAATCTGCACTAGTGAATAAAGCCAAGAACTACCTTAAAGAAATAGCAGATAATCCGATATCTTTAGATGACATTGAGGATTTTGATAATTTCAAAACTCTTTACTTCAAGCTAGATGACAGATTAAACATTTTACAGAACCTAAAAGATGAAATGGATGTGAGGGGATATGATTCACCCTTTGCGTCCCGTAACAGATACGGTACAAAGAATATTGCAGATGTTGTTGCAGATGAAATGCGCGAAACCAGCAGGCATAATGAGATATTCAGGAATCGGGCAAAGGCAAAAAAGAATATTCTTGACCGCGTTAAATCGGCGATTGATTCGCACAATATTGCACTTGGAAATCTGAGCCAGTTCGGTTATGTGAAATGCAACTCCTGCTATAAGAAATATTCAATTGACGAATATAAGCAGATGAATGGACAGTGCAGCTGCAAAAGCAAAGGATTTACCTTCAAAATCAACAAGGAACTAACCCATCGCCTTGAAATAATTCCATATCTGCCGCTGTCAGGAAACTATTTGGTCCTGATGAGTGAACTGTCCCCATATGCAAGGGAATCATATAAGCAGGTTCTCAACATTTTAAAGCAGGAACGCAGAGGTGTTGTGAAAACCGTCTCCCTTAGAATCAAATTCAGGGATGACAACAATCGCATGATTAGAAAAAACATCACCCTTGATTCAGAATACACTGATGATTATGAGCAGGAGGTAAAGAGAAGATACGGCAAAACGGTACGTATCGAAAGATTGGGATTCAATAAAACAAAACCTGCAATCATTGATGACAAACATGCAAGAACCGCTCTTGCACTGGCTTATGTGGGTTATTCGCAGGAGATAATCTCAAACATTAAGGATGACATTCTTAAACGAAGACTGACTGATTTTAAAAGGATCAACAAGTATGATGAGATAATGATGGAATTTGAAAACCAGAAGCCTGATTTCATCGATAAGTATGATATTGATGCAATCGAGGCATGGCGAAAATCCCAAATAGAGAACAGATTGCGGGAACTGAACTATATTGACAAGTTCGGGGACTTGACCCGATCCCTTAAAAGGGATTTGAAGGTAAGGGAAAGCATTTATAAGGCCACATTCAAGAATATTGCATCCGCCCTGATAATATGGGACATGTTCAGATATTATATTACAACATCAAATAACTCCCGCAGGATAACTATCGGTCCATTTCCGTATATCCGGGTGGAATTGGACCGTGAACAGAGAAAAGTGTTCCAGACCGCCTATACAAAAGTCATTGAGATTCTAAACGCTTTCACCGATATTAAAATCATAGAAATACCTGAGATGGATCTGTTGTTATATGAAAAGTTCAAATTTGAAAAGGAGATGCATAATTCCAATATCAAATTCAATCAGGTTGCCCTCGGAGCTGCTTTAATCAACCTGAACTCCGATATAGGGCTTGAAGATATAAGTAACGCATTAAATATCAATGAATCCAAAATCAAAAATGAAATAAAAAACATCAATAAAATCAGAAATCCGAAAAGCGGCAAATCCAAGGAATTCCTGGAACTAATCAAGTGATAATATGGATAAAGACTCAACCACGGTTCATATTTCAAAAGCATTATCATCATCAATGATTGTCGAGCTTTTAGATGAATTCCCTAATCTGGAAGAGATCACCTGTCCTCCAAGTGTATATAAGAGGACTTCAAAAAAATATTTGGAAGCTTTAAGCAAATTGAATATAAATGTTAAAATCAAATACAATTGGGGCGCCAAATCCAGAAGCAACGGCATAGAGTTTTATGTATCCAAGTTATCCGATGAAGGATTTAGCGCGAGGCAAATCTCACAGAAACTTGACATTTCCCTAAATCGGGTTTATTATCTGCTTAGAAAAAGCAAAACTAATTTTGATAATAGAAAACGAAAGCACGACCGCAAAGAAGTTAAAAAGCTTAAGAATCAGGGTCTCACCGCAAAGGAGATTTCACAGAAGTTGGATATTCCTTTAAGAAGCGTTTATTTTATTTTAAATAAAAAATAATTTTTGTTTTTACAATAATATTATATTGTTTATTGACCAAAGTATTAACTATGATGATTTTACCTCAACTTCCATTATATGCAATTGCAATAATATGCGGATTGCTGTCATTTGCCGTGACCAAATTGGCGATGCCGAAGATTATTCGCAAACTTGAACAAGCGGATATTGTTGGAAAGGACATTCATAAATCCTGGAGGCCCGTTGTAGCTGAAATGGGCGGTTTTGGAATATTGTTCGGATTCATAATAGGAATGTTTTCCGGAATATACATGCACGATATACTGACCTTCCAGCTGGTAATCGTTTTAGTGGTGATACTTCTTGTCGGAATAATCGGCATTGTAGATGACCTTCTTGCCTTATCATCTAAGGAGAAGTTCTTCCTGCTCTTTTTGGCAGGCTTGCCGTTGATTTGGGCGGCACC
Source organism: Methanobrevibacter sp. (assembly GCF_017406825.1). Classification (GTDB taxonomy): domain Archaea; phylum Methanobacteriota; class Methanobacteria; order Methanobacteriales; family Methanobacteriaceae; genus Methanocatella. The sequence continues at coordinate 8,248 of NZ_JAFQXT010000012.1, read as the reverse complement.
GCCAAACGTTGGCTTATTGTATCTGATTACAATTCCAATTGCATTGTCAATCGGATCCAACCTGACAAATATGCTGGCAGGCTTGAACGGAATCGAATCAGGACTGGGAATCATTTCAATGGCATCACTTACAATAGCCTGCATACTGCTTGGAAAATATGATGTGACAATCATATCAATGAGCATGCTTGGCGCTTTAATCGCATTTCTATATTATAACAGATATCCCGCAAAGATTTTCCCCGGAGATACCGGAACTCTCATTATCGGAGCTGCCATAGTATGCATTGCATTTATAGGAAGGGTGAAACTGATTGCTTTTGTAATAATGATGCCGAACATTATTGATGCGGCCTTGAAATTCTACTCTGCCGGAGTAATGAACCGTCAGCAGCAAAAGCCGACTCAGCTCAATGACGAGGGAAAGCTTGTAAGGCCAAAAACCGGATTCAAATCATTAATCAGACTGGTGTTAAGGCGTCCGATTGCCGAAAAGGATGCCGTTAAAATAATATGGGTCATAGGCATTGTATTCGGTGCCTTGGGAATAATCATCGCTTTGATAATGCCTGGCATGCTTGAAAATCAGACCCTGATGAATTTCCTCCATATAAAGGAAATGTTCTATCATATTTAGGTGGTTAAGATGAGACCTTATGTTATCTTGAATGCTGCAATGACATTGGATGGAAAGATTGCAACGGCAACCGGAAGTTCCAATATCTCAGGAAAAAAGGACCTTGAACGGGTTCATCAAATAAGAAAGGAATGTGACGCGATAATGGTAGGTATCGGAACCGTGATTGCTGATGACCCGAGACTAACCGTTCACAAAATCGATGCAAGACCTGAAGACAATCCCGTCAGAGTTGTTGTCGACAGCAAATGCAGAACACCTGCTGATGCAAGGATAACAAATGAGGATGCCAAAACAATCATAGCCGGAGCCAATGAGTATAAGGAGGAATTCATGGCCAGTGACAAATATGAAACGCTTAAAAAAAGAGGCGTTAAGTTTTTCTTTTCAGGCAGTGAAAGGGTTGACCTTAAGGCATTGATGAACTATCTTCACGAGGAAGGAATAGAAAAGCTGATGCTTGAAGGGGGATCCACATTAAACTTTTCCATGATAAAATCAGGTCTTATTGATGAGATAAGCATTTGTGTAGCTCCAATGGTGGTTGGAGGTGCAAATGCTAAAACATTTTTCGATGGCGATGGCTTCGACACGATGGATGAGGCCGTTAAACTGGAACTTACAGATTCATATTCACTTGACAAGGACCTTATTTTAAACTATAAAGTGTTGTATGACTGATTTGACAATATTTTATACCAGATGAAATCATCACCTGCATAAAAGCTGACCAATATTGATGCCAGTGTTGTCAGGACAAATATCATAAATACATTGACTGGTGTTAAAACAAAGAACAGTATCACTAAAATGATTTCGGCAATGACAAATGTCCTTAAAGGATTGCTGAATTTAATATAACTTAAGATGCCAAGAATAACTGGTGTTGAAATAATTGCCATTATATATAGGATTGAATCAAATAAGCTGACGATATTGAAAATAGGAAGGTTCAATATGTTCATGAACAGATACATCTCCAAAACGGTCAGGAAAAACCCTTGCACTCCGCCGCTTATGGCCTGAGACAGAGTATGTTTGTTTAAAAGAACCCTTGACCAGATCAATACAGGATAGATTAAACCGAAAAGCGCACCGATAGGACCTAAAAGCAATATCAATGCCGCAACAGGCCCTGATAATCCTGTAGTGTGAACGCTTATTTTCCATTTTGTTGTAAAAAGCAACACCACACCTGTATTAATTGAGTAACATAGAAGCAGGCATGTCAGGAAGTTGTCAACGTTAAAAATCAGGCATACCAGAAAGCCGATGAAATAGGAAACGATTCCGACAATCAAAGGCATGAATCTGTCTGATCTGTTTGAGATATCCTTGTCCGTTCCAAGCTTTTTGGCCCAGAAAAGAATGATTGCCATTGGAAGCAGTGAAGCGAAAATCAGTGAAATGACTTCCATGACAATGAATTTATTCAAGTCAAATCCTGCTTGTGTAAATGATAATGTTAGGCATATTATCAGAAATAATGGAATGCAGATTATCGGAGGATTTGTGAATGTTGAAATATTTTTTGCAATTTTTAACTTTTCCATATTTATATTATATGATATTATAATATATAATCATGAAAGTAAATGTAAAAAAACATGCAATGATGTATCCTGCACCTGCGGTCGTTGCAAGTGCATATGATGAAAAGGGAAGAGCGGATGCATGCACTCTTGCTTTTGCAACAATGTGTTCCCATCATCCTCCGGCCGTAATGATTGCAATCAACTCAACATTGAAAAGGAAAACATTGAAAAGCATATTAAATAGTGAAGAGTTCTGTGTGGGTTTTCCAAGCATTGAGCATGTTGGCGAGGTTGATTATCTGGGGATAGAATCAGGTTACAATGAAGACAAACTGGCCAAAATCAATTTCACACCAAAAAAGGCAGAGATGGTCAACGCACCTATCATAGAGGAGTTTAAGGTCTCTTTGGAGTGTAAGGTAATCCATATTGCCGATGTAGGTTCACATACTCAAATCACAGGCGAAATCGTCAATATTCAGGCTGATGAGGATGTATTGGATGACAGGGGCAAAGTCATTTTCGAGAAGCTAAACCCTATTGCATATGATGACATAACCCATTCATATTTTGCAGTCGGTGAAAAAATAGCAGATGCGTTTAAGGTTGGTTTGAAATTTAGAAAATAATTTAAATGAAAAAATGAAAATATATTATTAATTATACTTTGGGGTATTTATTATGAAAATGGAAATCGATTTAACAGATGCGCAAGCCGAAAAAGTGCAACTTTTAAAGGATAATGGTATTGAAGTTGGCGATGCAATTGACATGTTTTTTGAAATGAGGGACCAGATTACCGAGTCCAGCAACGTGATTTTAGATTCCAGAATTCAAAAGGCCAATGAGGAAAAGGCACAACTTGAAGCAAAACTCGCTCAAATTGATGATGAATTAACTTTCTTCAACAAGATTAAGGACACCGCTCTTGACGCTTCTCAAAAGCAAAAATTAGTTGAAAAAGAATACGGCATCATTCCTAAAACTTATGACGAGTCCGTTCAGGACACCAAACATAAGATGAAATGGTCCAATATCTTCAAATTCTAATTTTTTTACTCTTTTTTTTATTTGATTTTTTTCATTGTTGCCATGTCAATAGTTGTCAATGCAACAGTTTATATATGATGAGGTAATAATAATAGGTTATGAAAACATTAGTAGCCTATTATTCAAGAACAAATATTACAAAAAAACTTGCACAAGACATTGCAGGCAAGACTAACGCTGATATAGAAGAAATCATTCCAAAAGTTAATTATCAGGGAAAACTGGGTTTTGCACGTGGCGGAAAGGATGCAATATCTGAAAAGATTATTGACCTCGAAGACACAAAGCGGGACGTGGAAGATTATGATGTTGTATATGTAGGAGGTCCGCTATGGGCGGGTAAGACATCCACACCGGTCATCTCCTACCTGAAGCAGAATGAGGGAAAATTCAAAAGTGTCAAGTTCTTCATGACCGCAGGAAGCACAGATTTCGAAAACGCTTTTGCGCAGATGGAAAAATTTTCAATCAAACCTCTAAAAACAATGGGTTTAACCACTAAAGAAGTTAAAAAAGATGATTATTCTTTAGATTCATTTATTGAGTAGATACCATGTCTCTTGAAGAGTTTAAAACGGTTGATGCATCAACTCTTCCCATCGGTAAACTGATTACAATTATCGCAAGAGGCCAGACTCTCTATTTGAACCATACGTTGGTTGGGCTGGGAATCAATGCAACACAGCTTCACTTCCTGTTTGAGATATATCACCAGAACAATATGAATCAGGAAAATATTGCAGAAAGATGCAATATCAACAAGGGCGCAGTTGCAAGATCAATCAAAAAATTAGAGGATAATGGTCTTGTCATAAGAGAAATTGATGAAAACAACAGAAGACAGAACCGCGTTTCACTGACAGACAAAGGCAAGAAAACACTTAAAGAGAGTATCAGCATATTGAAGATTTGGGAAGATGAAGTGTTCAAGGGCAATGCAATTGAAAAAACTGTACTTCAGCAAGCCCTTAAAGAAATCGCAATTAAAACAATAGAGTTGAATCAGGAGGGTTGCAATGGCAAAAAAGAGCAAAAACATTGAGATGATTACTGGAGATCCGAAAAAAGCGATAATCAAATTGGCCCTTCCAATGATGCTTTCCATGCTTTTAATCATGCTTTATAACATTGCCGACAGCATATGGGTAGCGGGACTTGGTGCCGATGCGCTTGCTGCAGTCGGTTTTATCACACCGCTCTTTATGGTATTGGTAGGATTAGGTAACGGAATCGGTGCTGGAGCAAATTCCTTGATTGCAAGATATATCGGTGCTGGAAACTATAAGCAGGCAAACAATGCGGCTCTGCACGGAATTTTACTTTCGGTTATTATTTCAGCAATATTTACAATAATAATTGAAGTGTTCATGGTGCAAATCCTGCAGTTTATGGGCGCTGGTGAAACAATCCAGTATGCAATGGATTACAGTTATATAATCTTCGGATTCCTGTTCATATTTGTATATTCAGGAGTTGCATCAGCAATATTCAGGTCAGAAGGTGACATGCGCCGTGCAACAATTGCAATTGCAGTCACAGCAATTATGAACATCATTCTGGATCCGATATTCATTTACGTTCTTGATTTTGGAATATCCGGTGCCGCATGGGCCACAGTGCTTTCCGCATCACTGTCATGTCTTGTTATGAGCTATTGGATTTGGGGGAAAAAGGACCTGTATCTTGACTTGTCCTTAAGCAACTTCGATTATCAGACAAAGATGATAATTGATACCCTGCAGGTTGCAATTCCTTCAACATTGGAAAACCTTGTATTTTCAATTTTGGCCATTATAATCAACAGTATGCTTGTAATAGCTGCGGGAACAACTGCGGTTGCGGTCTATACCGCTTCAATGAGAATAGTGCAGCTTTCCATGATTCCGCTTATAGGTCTTGGAACAGCACTCCTGACCGTTGCAGGCGTCGCTTATGGAGCCCGTAACTATATCAACCTGAAGACAGCGCATTCATATTCAATCAAGGTAGGTTTTGCAATATCCATTGCATTAGGTGCAGTGATGTTCCTGTTATCATCCCAGATTGCAGCGGTGTTCTCATACACTGAGGCAAGCGCGGCCCTGTCGCCTCAAATAGCACATGCAATATCCATACTGAGCCTCTTTGTTCTCGCAGTTCCTCACGGTATGATGTCATCCATGGTATTCCAGGGAGTTGGAAGAGGAGTATACTCCCTTATCATCACTCTTTTGAGATCTTTAATCCTTGAAAGTGTATTTGCATATCTTTTCTGCTTTATATTCGGATGGGGACTGACAGGAATCTATGCAGGAGTGGTATTCGGATGTCTGGTTGGAGGAACATTCGGATATATCTGGGCAAAAATATTCATTTCCAGATTCAAGAAATTCGCCAAAAAAGAGACAATACCTGAAAACTAGTTATTTTCATAACTAGTTTTTTATACTTTTTTTGATATAATATAAGCATGGAGTTCATCGTAAACAACAGGAAATATGGCATTTTGAACCATGAGTTATATATTGATTATATAATAGTGGAATCCTATTTTAAGGATTATTCCAAATATGACTACAATATCCATTTCGATTTTCTGGATTTCGTTTTGAACAAGGAAAAAGTCACATTTGAAGATATTCTTGAAGGAACAAAAATCCTGGAGGATTTAATAGAAAAAGGAGAAATAAATTTCACCCCTCCTGGTTTAAGAATCGATGAGCATCTAAATGAAAATTTCAGAATTACCTATCAGACTTTGGAATTTAAAAATGTCACTGTAGGAGAGGCAATACCCTTGATGATTGCTCTTTCAAGCCTTTTGAACCATAAACCTGTCATCAGCCTGTATCAGATTGAAGAGGAACTGAATCAGTTTCTCGAAAAGTTCAGATATTATATAGACGGGGAATAGTATTCCGGTTTGCATGGCCTGATGTGGCAGGTACTTGTTTTTTTCCAGTAACAGTTATTGCAGGTGATGCAATGGCTTTCTCCGTTGCCTTCAATTTGCCAGTCGACAAGAAAACTCGGATCATTTACGAACGGACGTTGCATTGAAATGAAATCTATGCTTGTTGAGTTGAGCAAATCGTTTATCTGATTTTGGCTGTTTACTCCACCTCCCAGTATAACGGGAATGCTTACGTTATCTATTATCTCTTCTGCCGCTTTTATAAGAGGATTCTTCTGTCTGTTTTCACGGGTGAAGAACTGGGGTGAGCGAGGACGTGTAATCTGCAGGGAGTCAACGCCATGCTTTTCAAGCAACTTGGCTATATCAATTGTTTCGTTTAGGGTCATTCCATTGGTTGTTCCGTCAAATGCATTGAGACGGCAGTTTATATGTAACTTAGTTGTGTTTTTGATGACTTTAATCATCTCCAGAACCATTCTTAAGCGGTTCAATGTGCTGCCGCCATATTTGTCTGTGCGGGAATTGAATGTTGGATTTATGAATCTGGATAAAAAGTAATAGTTTCCAAGCCCTAGCTGAATTCCATCAAAGCCGCCGTAATCGAATTTTTGAGCTGCAACGATCATATCAGTTTGGATTTTGCGAATGTCCTCGACGGTGACATCTTCAACTTTGATGTTCTGTTCAAGTCTTTTGTTGTATTGGACCAAACCCAATTGGGCGAAAATAGGCACGTCATATATGTGGACAAGGTCAGTCAGGTCACGGGCTTCACGAACGAAGCGACTGTAGTTGACGGTGTTTGTGTATTTTGAAAAGACATCTCTAGGGTAAAGTGAGAATAGCTCAGTAATTATTAATCCGACACCGCTTGCAGCCATATTTTCATATCTGTTATATATTTCAGGTGTCATATTGCCTGATTTTTCCCTTTGTGATTCCCAAAGGCCTGTTCTGACTATTCTGCTATTTAATTTCAAATCCCCAAATTCTACCATATCAAATAAATCTTTCATAGTAATTATTTAAAACAAAATACTATAAATATATTTAGTTGAATTATAATAATTTCGTTTATTTTATAAAATTATGACTATTCTTAACCTCTTATTTTAAATATAAGGAGTTAATAATACTTTAATTGGGAAATGATATTATTATCGTTTCCTGCCGACTGACAAAGCTTATGATTAATTGGGAATTGAATCCCTTTTAATCATGACTAAATTTAAATATTTTAATTTATAAAATTTATTTAATGTCTTTTAATATGATTTCCACTTTTTTAATCGCTGTAGCTCTTGCAATGGATGCCTTTAGCGTATCCATGACAAAGGGATTTACACAGAAAAACTTAACTAACTCACAAATATTATATTATGGACTGTTTTTCGGAGGATTTCAGGCATTCATGCCAATATTAGGATACTTCTGTGGCAATGTTATAGCTCATATTGTAGAATCATTAGCTCCGATAGTTGGATTCGTGCTTCTTTTGGCAATCGGATTTAATATGATACGGGAAAGTTTATCAGGTGAAAATGAACAGGTCACAGACCACTTCTCATTCAGGGAGGTAACGCTTCTTGCAATCGCAACAAGTATCGATGCATTCGCTGTTGGAATAACCATAGCTCTCATTAATGATCCGATTTTAATATCCTCTGCAATAATCGGTGTTGTTACATTTATGTTCAGTATTTTAGGAATATTCATTGGAAAAAAGCTTGGAAACTATGTTGGGGACAAATTCCAAATTATCGGTGGAGTTATTCTGATTTTAATCGGCATAAAAATTCTTTTGGGATTGTAAATTTTTAGAAAAACATGAGTTTTCACCATCACATATAGGGCAAGTTATTTAGATTTCATTGTTTTGAAATTAAATCTGTTAGTGAAATTCATGGAATTTTTTAAATTTCATAAAAATTAATAAATTTCATAAATGAAAATGATTGTCCAAATGTTATTTAATCAATTTAAATTTATATTTTATTATTTTTTCTAATTATGTGCATATATTCTTTTGTTTAATGAAAAAAAGATTATTATATTGCAATATTATAATTAAAGTCCATATATGGATTATTTTTAGTGAAATTCCTGTTAGTGAAATATTACAGTAGTCGG
>NZ_JAFQXT010000005.1 GCF_017406825.1 Methanobrevibacter sp. | reverse complement strand
AAGTTTCCTCTTCCTTTACTAACCATGTTAACCACCTTATTTAACTACGAATTCAGGTTTACCTGTTCTGAAAGATTGTTTAATGTGAGATTTTCCACATTCTTTACATTTAAGTCTTAAATCTAATTTTTTAACTGGTTTGTTTCCAGCAGGTAAAGGCCTTGGATAACCTCTGTAACCAGCAGTCACACGTCTGAATTGTCTTTGTCCCCAAGTTAATTCACTAGCTTTTTTCCTTTTTGCAGTATGTACCTCATGTACGGTGTGTTTCCTGCAGTGAGGACAGTATGTTCTTTTTTCTTTTGGTATTTTCATTTTTTCACCGTTAATTAATAAGTTATGATAAATCTATCTGCGAATTTATCTAATTTCAATTTCTATCAAAAAACGTTAGAGATAAAAACTGTTTTGTAACGCATCAAGTCTACAGACAGCAAAAATCCAAATTATAATAAAATATAATTTTTTATTATCACAAATAGATACGATTAGTATATTTATTTATTAAGTTATTTAAAGGTAATGGAAAAATCATCTAAATTTTTACTTGACGACCTTTTCTATTTTTGAAAAATATTTTTGCATTAACCAATGGCATCGTTACAATATCCTGCGGTCTGAAAGGTCCATAGATTTTTTCATCAACACCAACAATTGCATCCACATCATCGAAAACAAGCATGGTAACAAGTTCCGTATCTCTGGCCACCTTTTTAGATTCAAAATCATAAAACTCATCTTGGCTGTCCAAAGCATTAGGATTGTCCTCTATATTTTCAACTTTCGGTTTAATTTTTGGTTTGGCTGCCGGTTCTGGTTTTTCAGCAATCGGCTTAATTTTGTCAGGTTCAGGTTCAGTCTTTTGCCTGATTGGCTCTTCCTCAACAGCAGGCTGTGAAGTTAAAGTGTTTTTTTGAGTTTCCTTAGGTTTGATGATTGGCTGGGAAGGGCTTTCATCATCCTCGGACAGTTTTTCAAGTGAAATGTTTCCCCTGTGATTTTTTAAGGTGTCAATTAAAGAATAATAAAATTTTTCCTCTTCAGGAGTTAAATTTAACGGAGTGGTATCGACCAAATCAAACTGAGGTTTACCTGTGAACAAATGATAAGACCTGTGGATGTTGACAACGGCTGCATCGGCAATTTTCTTCTCACGCCTTTGGCAAATTTCTGTTGCAATGATTTGAGCCTGTTTGAGAATTGCAGGTGCTTTGGAAAAAGGATCATTCATTGCTTCATTTTTCAACTCATCCATATACTCGATGAGCTTATCATAAAAATCCTCATCTACCCTAGCTAGCGAACCGTTGTTACGTTCTTTCTTCTGAATTTTGCGTAATGTTTGGTAGAATTCATTCACTGATTACCATCTCGAAAATTTAACTTTTAAAAATAAGAAAAGATGAACTGATGAAATTAATCATCTTGTTCTAATCTAGGAGCAAGTAAGAAACTTAATTTACCGTCGCCAGTTACCATATTAAGTGTTAAACTTAATGGCATGTCGGTACCTAAGCTAATTTCTGCTTCCTCGGAAAATTTATCTGCTTTGAGCATTTCTCTAATCTTATCTAAAGAGAATAAAGATTTTGCATGCTCTTGAATATTTTCTCCATGAAGATATTTGATGCTTGCATCACCGAACTCGCCGTCTGCGGATGCAATGAAGTAATCTTCATCAACCTGCAAAGCAATTTTATCGGAGAATATGTCAATATCGTTGATACAATCCTTTAAGATGGAGAAACGTACTTTAAATGTTGTCGGATGAGATATTTGAGGTGGAGTTGGGTTGTCATATTCAATATCTATCAATCTGATTTTGAATGTTCTTGTAGCATCACCTTCAAAGGTAATAATGAAATTGCCTTCATCGACAGACATTAACACTCTGTCCTGAGCTTTTGCACGTTTGAGAACTCTCATGAACTCATCAGTATCAATGTTAATCTTTTCAGGAACATCACAGATATATTCATCAAATAAACTTGCTTTAAGTTCTAAATGTACGAAAGTTATGTGACTGCGGTCTAAGGCATCTAATCTCATGCCTTCACTATCAGTTTGAATTTGTACTTCATCTACAATTGATGAAATAGCATCAAAACTGGTTTTTAGTATACTAGAATCACTTAATTCTGCTTTAAACATAAATAATCCTCTTGTAAATAATATGATTATATTTATTTTTTCTATTTAATAATGTTTATGTTTTTAAATAAATTATTAATTTGAAGCTTTTTTCATAGCAGAAACATATTCTTTTAGAGGTTCGGCAGCATTTTCCCCATATTCTTCAATGATTTTAACAATCGCACTGCCAACAATTACTCCATCGGCAATTTTACCTATGTCTGTTGCCTGTTCAGGCGTGTTGATACCAAAACCAACGGCTAAAGGCAAATCAGTGACTTCGCGAATATCTGATAAAATGGAGTTTAAATCTGTTTTTATCTCTGAACGCATTCCTGTGACCCCCAATGATGAAACAACATAAATGAAACCTGTTGCATCACTGGCTATCTTTTGTATTCTCTGTTTTGATGTAGGTGCGATTAATGAGATGACATCAACGCCATTTGACATGGCAATGTCTGCAATTTCGCCTTTTTCCTCATAAGGCAAATCAGGAGATATTATCCCGTCAACACCCAATTCAGCACATCTTTTAAAGAATTTTTCATAACCGTAAAAGAAAACAGGATTTATGTAAGTTAAAAAGACCAAAGGAACATCGCTTTTCTCACGAACGCGTCGGACAATTTCAAAAACATCATCAGTGGTTGTGTTATGTTTTAAGGCCCTTACATTAGCTTCCTGAATTACAACTCCCTCCGCCATAGGATCTGAAAATGGAATGCCTATTTCTACCAGGTCACAGCCCGCTTCAACCATCGCCAGGATGTATTCGACAGTCTTATCGATTGTAGGGTCTCCTGCAGTTAAAAATCCTATGAAAGCTGTTCCGTTTTTGAATGCATTAGGTATTTTACTCATTTAAATCAACTCCTCTGTACTCGGCAATTGACCTGACATCCTTATCTCCCCTTCCTGAAAGACAAATCATAATTGTTTCATCCTTATCCATTTGAGGAGCTATTTTCATGGCATATGCAACTGCATGTGCGCTTTCAATGGCGGGAATTATTCCCTCCATTCTTGACAGGTATTCGAATGCCTCCACTGCATCCTCATCAGTAACCGGAACATATTCGGCTCTGCCTGTGTCTCTTAGATAAGCATGTTCCGGACCTACGCCAGGATAGTCCAGACCCGCTGATACCGAGTACACCGGTGCGATTTGGCCGTAGTCCCCCTGATTGAATATCGATTTCATTCCATGGAATATTCCGATTTTGCCGTTTGTAAGTGCCGCTGCATTATATGGCGTGTCCACTCCTTTTCCGCCTGCTTCACAGCCGATCAGTTTAACATCCTCATCATCAATGAAATTATAGAATGCACCCATTGCATTGCTTCCCCCACCAACACATGCGATGACTGCATCGGGAAGTTTTCCTTCCTTTTCAAGGAACTGCTCTTTTGCTTCGGCACTGATTACTGCCTGAAAATCACGAACAATCAATGGAAAAGGATGGGGCCCCATTGTTGAACCAATCACATAATTGGTGTCATGGACTCTGGCAATCCAGTCACGGAATGCATCATTAACTGCGTCTTTCAGAGTTTTAGTTCCTGATTTGACTGAATGGACTTTTGCTCCCAACAATTCCATCCTATATACATTTAAAGCTTGTCTTTTTGTATCGACTTCGCCCATGAAGACTTCACATTCCATGTCAAGCAATGCTGCGGCTGTTGCGGTGGCAACTCCATGCTGGCCTGCTCCTGTTTCGGCAATCACTCTTGTTTTTCCCATTTTTTTAGCAAGCAGCACCTGGCCCAAAACATTATTGATTTTATGGGCTCCTGTGTGATTCAAGTCTTCTCGTTTCAAATAGATTTTAGCGCCGCCAAGATCTTCCGTCATTCGTTTGGCATAATACAATAGGGAAGGGCGTCCTGCATATTCCCTTAATAGCGTATTTAATTCATTGACGAAATCGTCATCGTTCATGTAATGATAATATTGCTCTTCAAGATAAATCAGTTCGTTCATCAATGTTTCTGATATGTACTGCCCACCGTATTCGCCATATCTTCCTTTACTCACTTTACAACCTCCATTATTTCCTTAATCTTATTTTCATCCTTAAAACCATTAATTTCTAAGCTTGAACTTAAATCAACTGCATAGGGATTGAATTCCTTTATTGCCTCATCAATGTTTGAAATGTCCAATCCGCCGGCCAAAAAGAATTCCTTTTTTAATCCGGATTTTATTAAGCGCCAATCGAATGTTTTTCCACTGCCTTTGCCACTGTCCAACAACAGATAGTCGGCGTGAGAGTCGTTGAATTTCAATAAGTCTATCTCTTCAGACATTTCAATGGCTTTGATGATTTTTAATTCACCGCCGGTTTTTGATTTTAGATTTAATATGTACTCTTCAGTTTCCATGCCGTGAAGCTGGGCCATTTCAATTGTTCCCTCATCAAATAATTTCAATATTTCCTCCGGAGATGCATCGACAAAAACACCCACTGAAATTATGTCTGAGTCCAGATTTAGTTTTAATTCATATGCCAAATCATGTGAAACCTTTCTTTTTGAATCTGCAAACACGAAACCTATGTAATCCGGTTTAAATTTATTTACAATTTCGATATCTTCAAATCTTTTTATTCCACAGATTTTGATTTTAACCATTTTTGAACTCCGAAATCAAAGCCTTTTTATCATCACTTTTCATTAAAGTTTCACCAATTAAAACTGCATCAACATCATTTTCTTTCAATCTGGTGACATCTTCCTTTGTTTTAATTCCGCTTTCTGAAATAAATATGACATCGCCGCTGACACATCTACGTAAACTGATACTATTTTCAATATCTACAGTAAAATCATTAAGATTTCTGTTGTTGACGCCAATGATTTCAGCACCCACAGTCAAGGCTCTCATGATTTCATCACCATCATGGGCTTCGACAATTGCAGAAAGACCCAAATCATGAGCCAAATCCAAATATTTCTTTAACTGAACAATATCCAAAATAGAAACGATCAGCAAGATAGCTGAAGCGCCTAATGCCTTAGCTTCCCATATCATATATTCATCAATGATGAAATCTTTTCTTAAAACGGGAATGCTTACATTTTCAGAAATTTCTTTTAGATAATCGTCAGATCCCATGAAAAAATAAGGTTCTGTTAATACGGATATTGCAGATGCTCCTGCAGACTCATATTCCTTTGCAATAGCCAGATAATCAAAATCTTCAGCAATGACTCCTTTGGAAGGGGAAGCCTTTTTCACCTCGGCAATTATTGCAATATCCTCTCCACTTAAAGCTTCCTTAAACGGAAAGTCATCTGTAATATCCATCAAATTAACTTCATTTTTTAAATCATCAATTGAAATAATGCTTTTTGCAAGCTCTACCCTTTCTTTAGTTTTTTCAACAATTTCATCCAACATAATAATCAGCCGTTTGTAAATTCGATAAATTTTTCAAGCTGTTCCAGTGCCTTGCCTGAATCAATGATTTTAGCTGCAAGCTCGACACCTTCCCTTAAGGAATCAACTTTGCCTGCAACATATAGACCTGCAGCAGAATTTAAAAGAACAGCATTTCTTTTTGGACCTTTTTCACCATTCAATATTGATAATGTGATTTTTGCGTTTTCTTTAGCGTCCCCGCCAACCAAGTCATCTTTTGAACACATTTCCATCCCAAAATATTCCGGTGAAATTTCATAGGACATTGTTTTACCATCTTTAAGTTCACATACAAAAGTTTTATCACTGACTGAAATCTCATCCATCCCATCCATTCCATACACGGATACGGCGGAATCGACTCCCAGATTCTTCAGCACTTCCATTAGCGGTTCAACAAGTTCCTTTTCATATACTCCCAAAACCTGCATTGTAGCACCTGCAGGATTGGTTAGGGGACCTAAAATGTTGAATATTGTTCTGATAGACAGTTCCTTTCTGACAGGAGCCACATATTTCATTGACAGGTGGTAATTTTGAGCGAATAAGAAACAAATGTTATTCTCTTTCAAACATCTTAAGCTTCTACTAGGACTTATATTAATATTCACTCCCAATTCTTCAAGCACATCTGCAGCGCCGCATTTACTTGATGCGGATCTGTTTCCGTGCTTAGCAACAGGAATTCCTGCTGCTGAAATAACGATTGATGAAGTTGTTGAAATGTTGAATGTATTCGAACCGTCACCTCCGGTTCCTACAATCTCCAAGACATTTTCATCATTTAAAAGTCTCAAACAATGAGCCCTCATCGCTTCGGCGGAAGCGGTGATTTCTTCAATTGTCTCGCCTTTCATGGACATTGCCGTTAAATAGGCACTCATCTGCACTTCACTTGCTTCACCACTCATGATTTCATCCATTGTTTGGTAAGCCTCTTCATATGTTAAATTCTGATGTTTATAAACTTTTAAAATAGCTTCTTTAATCATAAAATCCCTCTTTCGACTTTATCTAAAAAATTTTCCATAATTGTTAATCCATCAGGAGTCAGGATTGATTCCGGATGGAACTGAAGGCCATAAACATTATACCGCTTATGCTTTACCGCCATGATTTCCCCGTCATCCTTTGCTTTTGAAATGATTTCCAAAGGTTCGGGAAGCGTTTCCTTTATTAAACTTAAGGAATGATACCTGCCAACGTTGATTTGAGATGGAAGGCCTTTAAAGATGTAATCATAATCCAGTGATATGTCCGATGATTTGCCGTGCATCAATCTTTTGGCGTGTGACACTTTACCTCCAAACGCTTCACATATTGCCTGATGACCGAGGCAAACACCTAAAATTGGAATCCTATCATGGAATTCCCTTACCAGATCAATGCAGATTCCTGCATTTTCCGCTTTTCCAGGACCTGGGGATAGAATGATTGCGTCAGGGTCTAAATCCTCAATATCCTTAATCGTTATCTTATCGTTTCTTGAAACCTGAATATCCTTTCTGACTTCACCAATCAGCTGGTATAAATTGTATGAAAAACTGTCATAGTTATCAATTAAAAGTATCATTCTAATCCTCCGTCAGAGATTTTTAAGGCATCAATAACGGCTGCCGCCTTATTCAAACATTCATCGAATTCGTTATCCGGAACACTATCTGCAACAATGCCCGCTCCCGAACGTATGAATACCTTATTATTTCTTGCAAAGGCAATCCTTATTGAAATGCATGTGTCGATATTTCCGCTTAAATCAACATATCCGATAGCACCGCCATAAATCCCCCTTTTATTGTCTTCAAGTTCGTTTATAATCTCACATGCCCTGATTTTTGGAGCTCCGGATAATGTACCTGCAGGCAAAATCGAATCGATGGCTGCAAGTGAATCCAAATCGCTTCTCAATGTTCCGGTTACAGTTGAGCCTATATGCATCACATGTGAAAATTTCTCAATTGACAAATATTTCTCGACTTTTACAGAGCCTATTTCGGCAATTCTTCCGATATCATTTCTTCCCAAATCCACAAGCATATTGTGTTCCGCAAGTTCCTTTTCATCCGAAAGCAGATCCCTTTCCAGTTCCTCATCCTCCTCATCAGTGCTTCCGCGGGGTCGGGTTCCTGCAAGAGGGAAAGTATAGAGCTTATTGTCATTCAGTTTCACAAGAGTTTCCGGGGAAGCGCCTGCGATTTCAATATCGTCGCTTGAAAAATAAAACATGTAAGGGGATGGATTTGTAGTTCTCAGGACCCTGTACGTGTCAAACAGACTTCCCGAGATATCCGCTTCGATTTTATTTGAAAGCACTACCTGAAAAATATCGCCTTCATAAATGTAATCCTTGGCCTTTTCGACCATGTCGCAAAACTTCTCTCGTGAGAATACCGGCTTGAAATCGGATTTTAACTTTAACGGAGGGATTTCTATTCTTTCACCGTTTTTAATCAAATCGGCAATCTCTCTTAAATCGTCACATGCCTTTTTATAGTTATTTTCCAAATCGTCTGTTTTCATGTTGACGATGATGATTATCTTCTGTTTGAAGTTGTCGAATGCGATTACCTTGTCGAACAGCATCAGGTCAATGTCCTTGAACTGGTCCTGATTTTCGGCGTCCAAGTTTAGGCTCGGTTCCTGGTATTTGATGTAGTCGTAGGCGAAATATCCGACGAAACCTCCTGTGAATGGCGGAAGGCCTTTGATTTTTGGAGATTTGTTTTTCAAAACCAGTTCCTTGATGATTTCATTGGGATTTTGCGTTTTGATGATTTTTTCATCATTGCTTAATTCATTGAAATCCTCATCACCCCTGATTTTGACTGTTCCATCCTGGCAGGTGAATTCCAGAAGCGGATTAAAACCTAAAAATGTGTATCTTCCCCATTTTTTTGAATCCTCTACACTTTCCAGCATGTAGGTATGTTTACTTATGCCTTTTAAAATTCTTAAAACTTCAATTGGTGTAGCCATATCTGAAAATAATTCATAGGATATGGGGATTCGTTTATATTCGCTGTTTTTTGCTATTTCTTTTACTTCTTCTAAATTTGGGGAAAACATTTTTATCACTAATAATAGTTAGTATAATGTACTATTTAAAACCTTGTTGTCATAAAATGTACATCAGTATAAATTTTGAAAAAAAATTCTACATCTTATCCTGTTCCCTGCTGAACTCGATGACGATTTTCTTAATTTCCCTACTTTCCAGATAAGGAAGCTTTTGTGAAATTTCACGTTCCAAATCCCTGTTCAACTGCAATCTTTTTTGAACGTACTCATCGCCTTCAAATTCGCGCTTATACTGTCTATTCAAATTAGAATATCTTGTTATCATTGGCTGAAGAATTGTCCCGATATCCTTTTCCAGTTGGTCATTGATAATTTTCCTTTTCCTGATTTCACTGACAAAACCTACAACAGTCATGAAAAATCCTAAAACGGTTACGGTTAAAGCCGGAACAAAAATTTGCTGATTATCAATGAAAACAATAGTAAGAACGATGCCTACAAGAATAAGCAAGATTCCGATTTTTCTTAAATCCATGTTAAGATTTATTGTTATTTATAGTATTTAATTCTTTAACAATT
The DNA here is from genome assembly GCF_017406825.1 of Methanobrevibacter sp. Taxonomy (GTDB): domain Archaea; phylum Methanobacteriota; class Methanobacteria; order Methanobacteriales; family Methanobacteriaceae; genus Methanocatella. Next base: position 11,367 of record NZ_JAFQXT010000005.1, on the reverse strand, counting down.
GATACTGAAATTAAAATTAACGAAAGAATGGCCAAAAGAGACATGATTAAAACAATCATGTTATCTGTAAATAGAATATTGTTATAATCAGCCATAACAATTATTTCGGCAAACAGGTTATTCAAAAAGTGAGCGAATATTGCAACGAAAATGTTTTCAGTTTTCAGATATAATATTGAAACACAAACTGCAAAAATAAAAGCCGAAAAAATTGACCCGAAACTGTGAAGTGACGCAAATATCATGGAAGATATCAATATTGCATAAACCGTCGGAACGACCAGTTTCAATCTGTTGATAAAAACCCCCCTAAAGATCAGTTCCTCCACAACTGGAGAGATGAAAACCGTTGCAATCAAGCTGCCTGTAAAAAATGATTCGAAAATATTGTGGGATGCAATCTGTAAAATGGAATTGGAGAAATACAACATTCCATACGAAAGAAAGACATTCAATATTACTATCAAAAAAACATTCCTTATTACATTCGGAGAAAAGACTTCTGATATGTCATCTCCAATTGAAAAAAATTCATCTTTAAGTTTAAAAATAAAGTAAAATATTATGAAAATATAAATCCAAAATGCATTGACTTGAACAATGTTTAAAGAATTTAACAAATATTGAATCAGAAATAAAACAATGAAAACAGACAGCATCTCTTTTAAAGTAATTTTTTTAAGTTTATCGTTAAATAAAGACATTCTATCAAAAATAAAATTCAATCGGAAAAAAGAATATACAATAATCTAGTTAGTTATAACAAGTGAGTTACTAATCCCAAATTAATTATGTTTTCTAATCTATTCAATATCATCGAGCACAAACACATCTTCTATTGCATCTTTACCCAATTCTTTTGTAATTTTATAGGCCAATATTAAGGAAGGATTGTATCGAGCATTTTCTAAAGCATTAATAGTCTGACGAGTCACACCAACCAAATCAGCCAATTCCTGTTGAGTCAAAGCTTTTTCTTGGCGAAACTGTCGTATTTTAGTTTCCAAATAATCACCTATTATACAACTATAATAGTTAAATAATGATTTTATAATAAAAGAATATAAATGTTTGCTAAAATTTAATTAATTAAAAAACAAAAATAATATTATTATACAATTTTGTGAGATGATAAAAAATGGCTATACACCCTATTGAATTTAGGTATGGTACACCCGAAATGAAAAATATTTGGGAAGAAGAAAATAAATTGCAAAGAATGCTCGATGTAGAAGCGGCCTTGGCTTTGGCGGAAGGAAAACTTGGAATCATTCCACAGGAAGTTGCAGATGAGATTGCAGCTAAAGCCAATACCGATTATGTAAAACTAGAAAGAGTAAAAGAAATCGAAGCTGAAACCAATCACGATATTGCGGCATTATCAAAATCAATTACAGAAGTATGTGAAAATGGTGCCGGAGAATATGTTCATTTTGGAGCAACATCCAACGACATTGTTGACAGTTCAAATTCACTGCTCATTCGTGACTCAATTGATGTTTTAGAAGAAAAACTGGAAAGGCTAACAAAAATCATGCTTAAGCTTGCAAGTGAAAACAAAATGAAAGTATGCATCGGACGTACACACGGCCAGCATGCGCTTCCAACAACTTACGGTATGAAATTTGGTCTATGGGCAGATGAGCTTCACAGACAATATGTAAGATTAGAAAATGCAAGATCAAATGTTTGCGTTGGAATGATGGATGGTGCAGTCGGCACGACCGCCGCATTAGGCGAACAAGGTTGGGAAATTCATAAAACAGTTGCAGAAATCTTAGGATTGCCTGCGGCAACAATAACTAATCAGGTTGTTCAAAGAGACAACCATGTTGAATTCATCAGTGTTTTAGCCAATATAGCATCTACTTTAGATAAGATTGCACTTGAAATTAGAAGTTTGCAGAGAACTGAACTAATGGAAGTTGGGGAATATTTCGACCCTGAAAAACAAGTGGGAAGCAGTACAATGCCCCATAAAATGAATCCTATCACTGCCGAAAGAATTTGCGGCGTTGCAAGAATTGTGAAATCATATGTGAATGCGGCGCTTGACAACAACCCGCTTTGGCATGAAAGAGACTTGACCAATTCCTCATGTGAAAGGATAATGTTTCCTGAAAGCTGTATCCTAACAGATTACATCCTAAACCTTACCATTAAATTAATGAACAACCTAGTGTTCTATGATGAAAATATCGAAAGAAACTTGAACCTGACCAACGGTTTAGTGATGGCCGAAAGATTAATGGCAGAGCTAACCCGTGCAGGAATGGGAAAACAGACCGCTTATGGAATAGTCAGGAAAAATGCAATCAAAGCAAATAAGGAAAAACTATTGCTCGGAGAATTAATCTTGGAGGATGAGGAAGTGCAAAAATTCCTAACCCAAGAAGATGTCGACAAGATTATGGATCCTCATACTTACATAGGCTCCATCCCAACAATTATCGATGAGTTACTTGAAAAATCAGAAAACTGGTTTTAAAGTGGATATAAGCTCGAAAACTTTTAAAAATTAAAAATAGAATTAATTGATTTGAAAATCAATTAATTTCAACTTCTTTTTATTTCAGGAACATATCTCTTAAGCATCAATGAAAGGGATATTACTGTAACTGAACTCATGGCCATCGCTAGACCTGCAAGAGCCGGTTCGAATGTTATTCCGAATGTCGGATACAAAACGCCTGCCGCAACCGGAATTAAAATTGAGTTATATGCAAAGGCCCAGAAAATATTTTCCTTTATTCTGCGCATTACCTTTTTGGAAAACTGCACTGCTGCAACGACATTCTCCAAATCTCCTTCCATCACAACAATATCTCCACTTTCCATTGCAATATCCGTACCGTTACCCATGGCAACACCAATATCGGCCTGTGTAAGTGCCGGAGCATCGTTGATGCCGTCTCCGACGAACAAAACTTTTTTGGTATGATTTGCTTGAGTGCTTTTGACAATGTCCAATTTGTTTTCCGGAAGAATTCCCGCTTCCACATTGTCAATTCCGACTTCACGGGCAACATTCAATGCAGTGGATTCGTTATCCCCTGTTAACATGTAGGTTTCAACACCCATTTTATGCAGTTCTTCAATGGCCCTTTTAGAATTGGCTTTTATCTTATCGGACAGGCTTAAAATGCCTTTCACGGATTTGTCCTGTGATAGGAATATGATTGTTTTAGACAGCTTTTCAAGTTCATGATACTTACTGACCACTTCATCGGAAACATCGATGTCGAATGATTCCATTAATGCCAGATTGCCAGCAAGAACTTCGCTGCCTTTTAATTCGGCTTTAAGGCCTTTTCCTGTGACATTTTCAAATCCGCTGGTTTGGTCGAGCTTAAGGCCTAATTCCTTAGATTTATTCACAATGGCCTTGGCAATCGGGTGGGTTGAATTCTGCTCAACACTTGCGGCGAGTTGGATTAACTCGTCATCTGAACAGCCATATGCAATGATGTCATCTACTTCAGGTTTTCCTTCGGTTATTGTACCTGTCTTATCGAAAGCGGCCACATCAATCTGGCCTGCATTTTCCAGGGTATCCCCATTTTTAATCAATATTCCATACTCGGCAGCCCTGCCGACGCCAACAGTGACTGCTGTTGGGGTTGCCAGACCCAAAGCGCAAGGACATGCAACAACCAAAATTGAAATCAGGCATGTTAAAGAAAACAGCAATGTTTCCCCCAAAATGAAATACCATATCAGGAATACCACAATGGCTATTGTTAAGATAACCGGAATGAAATAGGATACAATAGTATTTGCGAATTTCTGAACTGGAGGTCTTGAAGACTGTGCCTTTTCAACCAAGCGAATAATGTTTGACAATACGGTTTCCTTTCCGATTTTTTTAGCTTTAATGTGGAGGATTCCATCCTGGTTAATGGTTCCGGCAAATACTTCTTCACCATCCTTTTTGACTTTAGGAATCGGCTCGCCGTTGATCATTGACTCATCGACATAGGACTCACCGCCCACTACATCCCCATCAACAGGGATTTTTTCGCCGGGCTTTACCAATAATAAATCGTCCAATACAATATCTGCAATTGAAACCTCCTTTTGGGAGATTATTTCACCGTTTTCATCCACTTCAATTGCTGTTGCAACGGTTGGCTGAAGACCTATCAGTTCACGTATGGAATCTGATGTTCTTTTTTTGGCTCTTGCTTCAAGATACCTTCCAATCATTAAAAATGACGGAAGCATCACTGCTGAGTCGTAAAACATGAATGTGTGATCGAGAACAATGCCGAATGTTCCGAAAATACTTGAGATATATGCAACAAGAATACCCATTGAATACATGACATCCATATTCAGGTTTTTATGCATTAACCCGTTTATTCCTGCTTTTAAAATAGGTAAAGAAACATATAAAAATGGAGCAATGCTTACAATCAATGAGAGCAATCCCATTGATGAAATATGCAATCCTGTAGATTCATGAATGCTGTGGGTCAGGCCCATTAACGGATCCCAACCGCTGAACATTAAAATCATTAAAATAGCCGAAAATATCAAACCAACGATTATTCTGTTACGTTTATCCTTTAAATCCTGTTGATAAATCGCTTCTTCATCGATTTCTGTTTGACCTTCAACACCTAAAAGTTCAAATCCCAAAGAGGTTATTACCTCATCAATTTCATCCAGGGTTACTTTTGATGAATCATATCTGATTTTTGCGGATTGGGAGGTCAAATCTGCTTTAACATCGAAAATTCCATCCAATCTTATCAGAAAGTTCTCGACATTCATTGTGCATGATGCGCAATGCATTCCCTGGATTCTTATTGTCATTTCATCAGAGTGGAGTTCAAAACCAAGATTCTTAACCAGCCTTTCCATATCCTCATATGAAATTTTCTTGGTATCTACTGTAATATGCAATTTATTTGATGCTAAATCCGCATCAACATCTTCTACTCCCTCAATTTTACCAAAAGTTTTATTTACACTCAATACACAGGAAGCGCAATGCATTCCTTCAATCGGCAAATCCATATGTTTATGTTTTACCATAATTACCTCCCTTCGTATTCTATAAAACTAATTTTATAGTTCATTCATAATAAAGTTTAGGTGTACTAAAAAATTTTTACATGTACTGAACATTAATTTCATTGTGAGGAATGGTTCTTCTAAATCTCTTTTTTGGATAGCCTATTATGAAAGCAGAATATATGTGCTTGTTTTTATCGATTTGCGGGAAGAATTCCATTAATTTTTCATGATTGATTTCATCCGCTTTGAGAATGAACAATGAATAGAAGCCTCCAAGGCCCAACGCATATGCCAACAATTCCAAACGAGTATTTGCTATGACTGCGCTGGTCTTATCGGTTGAAAATGTTAAAATCAGCTGTTGACCTGTCCATAATAACGGATGATGCTCTTTTGTGGAATTGCCTTTAATGTAATCTCCGAATTCCTTAATTCTGAAAAATTCCTCCTCTTCAACCCGGATGATATCATAAACATGCTTCATGAAATCGTTGAGCTTCCTATCTAAAACGACAAATTCAACATCCTGCTCATTTTGTGCAGACGGCGAATAATAAGCCCCTTCAAATAATTTATTGAATGTGTCCTTATCGATTTTCCTGTTTTTAAACCAACGGATAGACCTTCTTTGTTTTAAAAATTGCAATAATTCATTGTAATTAACCGGAAGTTCTTTAGGATTATAATCCTCAATCCTATTTTCATGACCCTTGAATATTTTAAGAGTAATCGCCCCTGTAGGACATATTGCCATGCAGTGGCCGCATTCAAAACAGTTGCTTCCTGTTTCATATGCAACTTCATCAATCTCAATATTATCTCTAATGCAAACGGATTTGCATTGCCCACATGCAATGCATTCTTCAGCATCAATCATTAATTTCATTTAACCACAATTCCATCCTGTAAAACTTTTAAAACATTATCGTTATCGCTTAAAACACCGACATCATCTAAGGGATTTGAATTGACCAAAACCAAATCAGCAACATAATGCTCTTTAACTAATCCAAGGTTATCGAATCCTAAAAATTCCGCTGCCTTGACTGTACCTGCGGCAATCGCCTCATCTTCACTCATGCCTATGTCAGTCAAATGAGCCAATTCTTCCAGATTATGTCCATGTGGAATGACACCGCTGTCGGTTCCCATTAAAATATTAACCCCCTCCTCATAGGCTGCAGAAACGTTTTCCTTGTGGACGTCGACAATCTCTTTAAGCTTTGCTGTCTTTTCAGCTGCATAATTGTCCCATGCCGGAAAACCGTTTTTGGCTAAAAATTGATGAACGAGCAATGTAGCGACCAGACTGACATTTTTGTCAGCCATCTTTTTGGCGGTTTTCCTATCAATGAATGTTCCATGTTCAATTGAACTGAATCCTGCATCAATGCAATTGTTCATTCCTTTTAAACTATGGCAATGAGCCGAAACCTTCATATTGCTTGCTTTAGCTTCATTGACTATTGTTTTAAGTTCCTTTTTATTGAACTGTGCAAATTCCGGAGAAGTGTTTGTAGTTAAAACTCCGCCACTTGCCATGACCTTTATAAAATCGGCGCCCGCCCTTCTGACTTCACGGGTCTTTTTCAAGACCTCCTCAACACCGTCACATCTTCCCTTGGGAAAGCCCGGATAGATTATCTCCATGTCCCAGCCGGAAGGCAGAAACAAGTCGAAATGGCCTCCGGTCATGACCAATGGTGTGATAGACAAATGCGCTTTTGGAGCAGTGAACAAACCTTTTTGCTGAGCCAATTTAAAACTCAAATCAGCTGATCCGCAATCCCTAATTGTTGTGACTCCCGCATTAATGGTTTGCAATGCGTGAGGCACCGCATTGTAGAAATGAAGGCCTAACGGATTTGCCATATTTTCCTCTTTGTGAAAACCATTTGCAAAGATATGGCAATGGCAATCAATAAATCCTGAAAGCAGGTAATTATCCTCACCGTCAATGACATTGTCGGCTTTGATTTTGGATGAGGAAATTTCCCTGATAATGCTATCTTCAATTAAAACATTGCGATTGGTTTGAACTTCCTCAAATGGATTTACGATATTTACATTTTCAATTAGAGTTTGCATATTATCACATCATAATATTTCGATTGTTCCGTTATCCCCATCGACCTCGACCAGGGTTCCTGTTGTCAAATCCTTGGTTTCGGCAGGTGAATCAACCATTGGAATATCTGACATTATCGCTCCTGTAGCAATGATAGGCTCTGCATTCAGACAGATTATGGCCTTTGGAGCTGTGTTGTTTTTCATCATCTGGAAAATGACATAAGAACCGACAGTTGAGCCTTTTCCACCGGGGATGAATAGGACTTTATCTTTAATGATTTCTCCTTTTAATTCGTGGTTCGGATCAATTATTTCACCATTTTCAGGGTTTACCCCTCCTAAAAAGCTAATAGGCTCTGATGAAACAATCAGTTCCCCCCTTCCTTTTCCTTTTGAAATATTTCTACATTCAATCATAAGCATCACTTAAAATAATTTATCTTTAACCTCTTCTCCGCGATTTACGGCATTTGTTGAAATGATTGTGTCAATCAATGCCCAAATCCATATTACTGCACATAATAAAAATCCAATCAAAAGTAAAATTAAAATCGCTGATATCACATAAGCTATCAGAAATATTGCGCCTTTATTGTCAAGGCCCAAATAAATCTGGCCAAGGCCCGGCAATAATACGCTTAAAATTATGGCTAAAAGAATATTTTTTTCGCCTGAAGATGTGACCGTTTTGGCTGGTTTAATAGCTTTAGCATTCAAATCCTGACCGCATTCAGGACAGAATTTAAAATCGCCTGTAAGTTCAGCTCCGCAATTATAGCAGAAATTGACTTTATCAACTTGCCTAGCCGGAACCGGTTTAGCATCTTGTGAGACAGCGGAATCCAAAAGAGTTTCGGTTTTCATGGATTCTACCGGTTTGACTTCTTCAACATTTGCGATGTAAGCCCCACAATTTTTACAGAATTTATCTTTTGGAACCTCTTTTCCACAATCCGGACATATTACCATGTTATCACCTAAACCACATCTATTTTCATGATTTCCCTTAAAACTGCAGTGGCATATGAACCCTTATTGATTGAAAATTCACATAAAACACCCTCATCTGTTGCTTCTGCATGGGCATCCCAAACTTGGAATCTCATTGAACGCCTCAATCCATGGCTTCCCAAACGAGGCATTTTCGGAACTTCAAAATCTTCTTTTGTAAGGTTATAACCATTTAAAACATTCTCTTCCATTTCACCAACAATTCCACCAGCATATGGAACCTTAGTGCCGTATAACGGACAAGTCGGATCCGCTTCAAAGTTATCCATCATCTTCTGATACTCCTCGGGAGTCTTATCATAAACGATGTGCTCTTCTGTGTCGATGATAATGTCTCCCTCAATGTATTTGTCAATTCCCATAGCCACACGATTGCTTACCGCTTCATTGAATAAATATGACTGATAGGCATGAACAAACATTCTCTGAAGTGGCTTTGGAAGTGCATATAAAGCATTCTTATAAGATTTATCAGTTAATTCTCCTTTTTTGGAATCCTTAATCAGTTCACGAATCATCATCTTTTCGTATCTCATTCCCTTGCCCATCAAATTTAAGGATTCTTCAAGGTTTCCGTCATCATACGCCTGTCTTGCCATCTGATTTTCTTCATGCTCCTCTTCGGACGGACCGCCGATATACCTGTCAACAGCCTTCTTCAAGTCGTTTTCGATTAAGGCTTCACCAACAAGATGAGTGTTTGTTCTTGGCTTTCCGAATCTCTGCCAGCCGAAGTAATTAGGGACCCCTGTAGTTTCCAGTTCCTTCAACACTTCATTTGCAATATCTGCACTTTCCTGAATGTCGTCCAAATCCCTGATTAGGATTTTGAATTTGTTTCCCTTAAGCTGGCCCATCCTAAGTTTTTTTCTGCCGCGAACAATTTCTAAAAAATCAGTCTTGTATATATCCAGGTTTTCTACCTGTTTGAATTGCTCTTGCGAATCCATATTGGCAATGCAAATCCATTGACGGGTTAAGGCTTTTTTGTCCTTCATTCCGGCAAAGCCCATTCTTTTTCTTGAAATGTGAAGGTCTCTTGAAATGTCTAAAACGACATCCAAAGTGGTCCTTCCGAGTTTTTCAATCCAGATGTAGATGTTTGGACCTTCTCCAGTCGGAATGATTTCTGGAATTTCTTCAACGTAAAAATCTTCATATCTATTTCTAATAGTTCCCCCAATTCCTTTTTGGGAAGTAACATATGTATTGGCATTTAACATAATAATCACGGAAATTATAATGCCCTGGCCGGGATTTGAACCCGGGGAATGGGATCCGCAGTCCCATGTGTTATCCAAACTACACCACCAGGGCCAACAAAATAAGATAACAATTAAGTTTAAGTTTTTTATAGTATTTAATTATTGCCATATTGCTAAGGTATATGAATAACCATCATAGGTTCTAGAGGCCACATTAACATCTTTTGCCTTTTTAAAATCCCCAGATGATGCCAACACTTCACCATCCAGAACATTGTTTTCAGTGAAACGATAATTTTTGATTTCATATGAATCCAGCTTGTCTTTAGAAATTCCGGAAACTTCGCTTATTGACTCCTTTGAATTTTCGCCGTCCTCTAAAATTTTCGAAATTTTGCCAAGAAATGTCTCGTCATTGAAATCTATTTTTCCGCCCAACAGTTCCATCACATCCTGGGCAGTCCTAATATCCATTGTTTCATAGGAATAATCAGTAGTAGGAATGGATATTGCAGTATTGAAAACTAAAAATGCAATTAAAAGTAACACTATTGCAAGAATCGCATCGAATATATAAAAGGAGCCTTTGTCATCTAACATATTCATGAATCTGATTTTTTAATTTATATAAGATTTTGAAGTGTGGAAGTGTGCTTTTGTGCAATGTTGCACTTTAAAAAAATTAATATTCTATTGGAAACAATAAATTTGTATTATAATATACTTAGCATAAATTGTTAGTTTTGGCTCTTTTCAAAAATGTTTTTACAAAGACTTTATGGAGCTGAAAAACTATGAAAAACAATGAACTTTTAAAAGCAATATCTGTAACCTACAACCATTCACCGGGCACACAAAGACTGTATGTCTATGCACTGGAGAAATATTCCACATATTATGAAATGGGCTTGGATGAACTTTTAACTGAAGCGGAAAGCGAGGAAAATAAAGGAATTAAATGGAAACACCGAAGAATCAAAACCAGACTTCTTGAATTCAGACAATACCTTTTGGAAAACTATGCTTTAAACACTGTTAAATTAGTTATGATTAATGTCATCAAGTTCTACAAGTTCTATGATGTGGAAATCTATGAACTGCCCAAAATCAATGAAAAATCTGTCCAGAAACCTCAGCCGATTTATTTCAGCGATCTGCCGGATAAGGAAATCATCAGAAAGGCCTTGGGCATTGCAAGTCCAGTCATGAAGGCAGCAATACTTTTTATTGCATCCAGCGGTTGTGCAAGAGCAGAAACACTAAGTTTAACAATACAGGATTACATCGATGCACTGTCAGAATACCTTCCACGAAGAGATATGAATATCTTTGAGGTTATTGATTTGATTGAGGATGATGAGACAGTCATTCCCACATTCAACATCCGCAGAAAAAAGACCAATAAATACTACACCACCTATTGCAGTCCCGAAGCGGTAAAAGCGATAAACGCACATATATTATCACGTAGCGATAAGGTAACCAACGAATCCAAACTCTTTAAGATGGGTGTCAATTACTTTACCCTCAGTTTTCAAAGGATTAATGATGATTTGGGTCTTGGAAAAATCGGACCATACAACAGATTCCGAAGCCACATGCTTAGGAAATTCCACGCATCTGCACTATATAATGACGGCATGAGTCTCGATGACGTCAATGATCTACAAGGTAAAGCCAAAAACAAGACAGATCAGGCATACTTCATGATAAACCCTGAAGATTTGAAATACCAATATATCGAGCATTTGTCTGCTGTAACCATCAGCACTGAAGTCAAAAAGCTGCATGTGAAATCGCCTGAGTTTGTAAAAATAGAAAACGAGAAAAACGAACTGATGCTGGAACTTGACAGGCTTAAGTTTGACATTGACAGCCTTAAAAGCATGATCGGGAAATAAATACCTATTTCCCACCACTATTTTTATAAGTGTATTCTTCTTATTCCATTGATTTTGTCAAAGTCCGAATCGAATGACACTACAACGGAAACATTGTTGTCCATCATTGTCTTTAGGATTGTGCAATCGGAATAGTTAACGCTTAGATTATAATACTT
>NZ_JAFQXT010000011.1 GCF_017406825.1 Methanobrevibacter sp. | reverse complement strand
GCCGGATGCCATCGGTCCGCCAGTAACCACGATTGAAGGAACATTGACTCTTGCTGCACCCATAATCATTCCAGGAACGACCTTATCACAGCTTGGAATCAATACCAATCCATCAAAAGCATGCCCTTTTGTCATGGATTCCACTGTTGCTGCAATTATTTCCCTTGAAGGAAGGGAGTATTTCATTCCTTCATGGTTCATGCTTATTCCATCACAAACCGCCATGGTATCAAATTCAAATGGTATTCCGCCTGCAGCTATTATTCCTTCTTTTACAAATTCTACAAGTTCCTTTAAGTGAATGTGGCCCGGCACTATGTCTGTAAAACTGTTTGCTATACCAATGAATGGTTTTTTAAAGTCGTCATCATCAAGCCCGCAAGCCCGTAGCAATGAACGGTGCGGGGCTCTTTGAATCCCTTTTTTAACATTATCACTTTTCATTCAATCACACAAATTTAATTTAATCATAATAATATATTTCATTAATAACTTTTAAAATGTTTGAAAATTTTTGTTTTAACAGATGAAAATAATTATTAACGAATATGTAGATATAATAATAATATGAGCACTACCCTTGAAAAGATGAAAATTCTAACTGATTCGGCGCAATATGACTTATGCGATTATGTTAGTCATAACAAGAGTTCACAGGTGAACCTGCCTGGAATCTATGAAGCAACAGGTCATAATGGCTGTAAAATCCCTCTTTTCAAAACCCTTTTAACAAACAAGTGTAAAAATGATTGCAAATATTGTATAAACCAATCAAAGAGAAACTTTACCCGATTGGAACTATCGCCGGAAGCGCTTGCAAAGGCATTCCTCGGATATTACAACCGGGGAATGGTTAACGGATTATTTTTAAGTTCCGGAATTTCAGGTGATGTTGACTATACGATGGAAAAGCAAATCGAAACCGTTCATCTTTTAAGAAATAAATATGGTTATGATGATTATATTCACCTTAAAGTCGTGCCTGGGGCAAGTAAAGACTCAATCAAAAGGGCGATGGCATTGGCAAATAGGGTGAGCATTAATATTGAGGCCGCTACTCCATCAGGCCTTGCTGAATTATCATCTACCAAAGATTACAATAAGGATATACTGAAAAGATTATCCTGGATCAACAGATATCAACATAAAAGTACAACTTATCCGAATTTTACTCACACTACACAGCTGATTGTAGGCGCTAACGATGAAAGTGATAAGGAAATTTTACAGAGAATGGAAAAAATATACAATAAATCAGATTTGAAAAGAACATATTTCTCAGCATTCACACCAATTGAAGGAACAGAATTTGCTTCTAAGGAAGCCTGTTCGACTGATAGAACTGCAAAATTATATAATGCGGATAGCTTAGTTAATGAATATCATTATAATGTCAAAGAATTGGTATTTGATGAAAATGATAATTTACTGTTAACTCAAGATCCAAAAATTTTAGCTGCAAAAAATATGGATATTTTTCCTGTAGAAATTAATTCAGCACCATTGATTGAGTTGGTTCGTGTACCTGGAATTGGTGTAAAGTCAGCTCGTCAAATAATATCTATTCGCAAAAAAATGCCATTCACCAATAAAGAACAGCTTAGAAAATTAGGAGTTGTAGTTGATAGAGCGGAGCCATATATTAAAATAAGTGGTGAATTTCAAACTACATTTGATTTTTAGGTTTTTAATAAAATTATTCCATATTTAAAACGAGTATATTTAAAATAATTAACCGTTGAATTACGTTAAATAATAGAAATTTTTTTATATCAAATAGATTTTTAAAAAATCTATTGAATATAATTTCAAGTGTAAAATAAAATCAATCATCTTCAAATAATGCCCATATTTCAGGGTATTTTTTTGAAACGGCTTCATCAATTAAAATAGAAGCTTCTTTAGAGATACTGAATTCCGGTTCAGTTTTCCTTAAATATCTAAAGACCGCTGAAGATCTAGAAGACCATAATGTTATTCTTGGATTTTTATTGACAATCTTCTTTACTTCTTCAATGTGTTCCTTTTGGATTTTGATTTCTTGTGATGTTTGTACGCTTTCTTCGCTACCGCTATCGCCAGATAAGTCTTCGGATGTTTCAACATCCTGCGATACTTCTTCTTGCCCATTTGATAGGAGATTATCTTCTTGATCATCTTCAACTTCCTCTTCTTTAGGTTCAACATCTTCAATGACATCTTCGACAGTAGTTTCCTCATCCTTTAACATGTCTTCAAGAGATTGGGCGGAATTACTATCAAAATCTTCGTTATATATGTCTGGAAACAGAGAATCCAATCCTTTTCCAAGTCCTTTTTTCCTAGCCATTATACATCCTCCCCATCACGTTTTAGTATTTCCTTTGCTAGCTTTAAATAAGCTTTTGTTCCTGTACTTTCAGGGTCATAGATTAAACATGGCTTACCGAAACTTGGCGCTTCGGCCAATCTAATATTTCTAGGAATGATAGTTTTGAAAAGCAAATCACTTTCACCAAAATAGTTTTTAAGTTCTTTATAAACGTCTTTACTGAGTCTTGTTCTTCTATCAAATAGAGTGAGGAGAATTCCTTTAATTGGAGTGGGACTTCTCAGCCTCTTTTCAACTAATTTAATTGTATTAATCAAATCAGCTACTCCTTCAAGAGCATAATACTCAGCTTGGATAGGTATCAGAACGCTATCGGAAGCTACTAATGCATTGACTGTTATAACCCCTAATGAAGGAGGCAAATCAATGAATATATAGTCGAATAATGGTACAACATCTTTAAGAGTTTCTTTCAAAATAATGTGGTAATTTTCACGTTTGGAAAGCTCCATTCCAGCACCACTGAGAGATATATTACTTGGGATAATAAACAAATTTTTAATAAACGTAGGAATTGTTGCTTTTTTAACATTTATATCTCCAATGATTGCGTCGTATATTGTATTTTCTATTTTGGTCTTGTCAATGCCAAAACTGGTTGTGGCATTGGCTTGTGGATCCATATCCACGACCAGAACAGATTTGCCCATTACCGCCAGGGATGTTGCAACGTTGACAACGGTTGTTGTCTTACCGCAACCCCCTTTTTGATTCATCACCGCAATTACTTCACTCATTAAAGAATTCTCCTATATTTGATAAGTTTTAAGTTATCAGTTATGATTTATAACTTAAAATTTACAAGTTCTATTGAATAACAGATAAGTTATTCTGCATAAGTTAAAAGAATTAAGTTATTTCTTTTAATTTAAAACTTAAAGGAAATAAGTTATTAGTTCAAACTTCTAAGGGATAGGAAATAAGATTTAAGTTAAAACTTCTAAATTATAAAAAATAAGTTTTAAGAAATAACTTATCATAACTAACTTTTAACAAATAAGTTATATTTTATAACTTCTCTCTTATAAAGTATTTGTTTTCACAAATAAGTTATTAGTTATTAATTAATAGTTATAAGTTATAAGTAATAATAAAAATGTCATAAGTTATAAGTTATAAGTGATTAATTTCAAAAAAAATAAAGAAGGAAATTATTTGGCATTTTCCAATGTTCCTTCGAAATAACTTGTATATCCTTTCAAATCAAGCATACCATGTCCTGAGAAGTTCATGACAATGGTTTTTTCTTCGCCGGTCTCTTTGCATTTTAATGCTTCATCAATAGTGGCTCTAATTGCATGAGTAGTTTCAGGAGCTGGCAAAATACCTTCAGTACGAGCGAATGTGATTCCAGCTTCAAAACAATCCCTTTGATGAACCGCCTTAGGATTGATATAACCCTCCTTAGTCAGAAGGGAAACAATAGGTGACATTCCATGGTATCTCAAACCGCCTGCATGAACTGATGGAGCCACAAAATCATGCCCTAATGTAAACATCTTGAGCATAGGTGTAAATCCATTGGAATCACCAAAGTCATAATCATAGGTTCCTTGAGTGAGAGTTGGGCATGCGGTTGGTTCGACAGCTATGAATTCTGTTTCTGAATTGCCTGTAATTTTATCTTTAATGAATGGGAATAGAGATCCGGCAAAATTACTTCCTCCTCCTGCACATGCAATCATGACATCCGGAGTCTCTTCAGCAATTTCCAATTGGGTTTTGAGCTCCTGACCGATTATTGTTTGGTGAAGCATTACATGGTTTAAAACACTTCCCAATGAGTATTTTACTTCATCATATTCCAAAGCCTCTTCCATAGCCTCTGAAATTGCAACACCTAAAGAACCGGGATGATCAGGGTTGTTTTGCATAACATCACGGCCGACTTTAGTGTTTTCACTAGGTGAAGCATAGACATTGCCGTTGTAAATGTTCATGATATTTTTCCTGTCGGGCTTTTGATTGAAAGATACTTTAACCATATATACTGTACATTCCAAGTCAAGCAAATTGCAAGCAAGGGATAAAGCAGTACCCCATTGGCCTGCACCGGTTTCGGTTGTTAACCTTTCAACGCCTTCTTTTTTAGCGAAATAAGCCTGAGGAATTGCAGAGTTGAGTTTGTGGGAACCTGTAGGGGAAGTGTCCTCCCTTTTAAAGTAGATTTTAGCAGGAGTGTTTAAATATTCTTCAAGCCTATTGGCCCTTACCAATGGAGTAGGCCTGCCCATCTCCATATACAATTCCCTGACCTCATTTGGAATTTTTATATAACGGTCGGTGGCAAATTCCTGTTCTAAAGCGCTTTTTGTAAATGCAAGTTGTAAAGCTGAAATTTGATCTTTACCTTCACTATTGATAGGAGCCGGAAGCTCTGTAGGTAAATCTGCGAGCATATTGTACCATTGTTTTGGCACTTCATCTGATGATAATTCAATTTTATAAGTCATAATAATAATTATATCAATGTACTATTTAAAGCTTTGTAGTACAAAAATGTACAATTAAATTATTAAATATCATAAAGAACAATCTAAAAATATGAGAATTTTAGCTATAGATGTCGGAACCGGAACTCAAGATATAATGATATACGATACTGAAAAAGAGCTTGAAAACTCAATAAAGCTTGTGCTTCCATCCCCGCACTTATATATCTCACAACAGATAAGGGAAATAGAAAACGACATTTATTTCACTGGAGAAATAATGGGTGGAGGAAAAATAAAAAAAACAATCCTCGAACATATGGAAAAGGGATATGAGGTTGTGATGGAACCGGTATGCGCAAGAACAATCCGCGACAATCTGGAACAAGTAAAGGCAATCGGAATTGAAATAGCAGACGATGCAAAAGACTACAGTGAACATACAAAAATCCATATGGGCGACATCAACATCAAAAAACTATCCGAATTTCTATTGGGCTATGACCTGGAATTTGACTTTGATGAAATTGCAATAGCCGTTCAGGACCATGGATACAATGAAAATATGGGCGATAGGGACTTCAGATTTGAAAAGATAAGGGAAAAAATTTCAAAGCCAATATCACCTTTGGAATTTGGATTTAAAGATGATTTGCCTGAATATTATACAAGAATGCAGGCTGTTAGAAGAACATTGGAAAATGAAGGAATAGAAGATGCCCCATTGCTGATGGATACAAAATTTGCATCAATAGCCGGCATGTGTTTTGATGAAGTGGCAAAAGATTTAAACAGTTTCATTGTTATAGATATCGGGAATGGCCATACGACAGCGGCTTCGATTGAAGATGGAAAAATACAAGGGGTATTTGAACATCACACATCCAGTTTAACCGGTCAATCCCTTGAAATATACATCAAACGTTTAGCTTCAGGTGAAATAACAAATGAAGAGGTCTATAATGACCATGGCCACGGTGCCCATGTGCTCAATCCTATCTCAAAAATTGAAAAGGTAATAGTCAGCGGACCGAAAAGGGAACTGATAGAAAAGACAAACCTTGACTGGCATCATGCCGCTCCAGGAGGGGATGTGATGATGACAGGGACAATCGGTTTGATAAAAACAATTCAGGAATGATAAGCATGCTTAAGATGGATTCCCATATTCACAGTGAATATTCGCCCGACTCAAATTCAAGAATTGATGACATTCTGCATACTGCAAGAAGCAGGAACATTGACATAATAGCCATAAGCGATCACAATACCGTTGACGGAACCAGCGAAGTTTTGGCAAAAACAAGAAACACAGACATATTGGCAATCCCTTCAATTGAAATCTCTTCAGCATTGGGCCATATCCTTGGTTTTGGGTGTGAGGAAAACATACCTCGTGACCTTTCACCGGAAGATACAATAGACAGAATCCATGATTTGGGTGGCCTTGCAATAATCCCCCATCCATACTGTTTTTACAGGCACGGACTTTTATGCAAAAGAGACTATAAGGATTTGAAAATAGATGCAATAGAAACAAAAAATGCAAGATTCATTATCGGATATTGTAACAATAAGGCAAAAAATTTGGCAAAAAATGAACATCTTCCAACACTTGGTGCAAGTGACGCTCATTACTGGAAATTTGTCGGTGACTGCTTCAGTTTAATAGATTGTGAAAAAGATATAGACAGCGTGTTAAAAGCAATAAAAAAAGGTAAAGTAGAAGCCCATGGAAAGGGTACTTCAAATATTCTTCTTTCAAAATATCTGTTTGAAAAAAATATATTGAAGAAATTTGATTAAAAAGAGTTATTGACTCTTTTCAATTAAAATTTCTATAATAGAAACGTTTGTCTTTTCATTGTTGAAGTTTTCAATTTCTTCTGTAGAAATTTGAATATCTGTGACATCCGCTTCTGGAACAAACCTATTTCTAACAATTTCAGCAGCATCAACAGCACGACTGATAGCTTTTCCTCTTGCTCTTAAGAGAACGCTATCAGATCCTTCGTTAAATTGTGTAACAACCGCTAAAACATAATTCATAACAGGTTTGCTACCTACAAAAATTGTATTATTCTCCATATTTAATTCACCATATTAAATTTAGGTCATTAATGTATATAAAATTTTACATAAAATTTTATCATATCTAAACAAATACTTAATAAATTTAATATAATTCAAAATATTAAACAATTATAAAACATAAAATATAAAAAAATTATTTTTTTTGAATAAAATAAATAAAAAAAGATAAATAATGGACAAATATTCATTTAAAAGTGGATTTTTTAATTAACAATAACTTGTTGATAGAATCCAAAACCGCCAATATACTTGCCATGACAACATCCTGGTTGGTGGACCTTCCTGTTGATACGTTGCCTTTTGAATCGGATGTGATTACAAATACCTCTGCCAAAGCATCTGTACCGCCAGTGATTGCCTCCAAATTATATTCTTCAAGATTAACATCAATGTCTTCTTGAATCAAACTGCTGATGGCATTTAATGCCGCATCAATTGGACCAACACCAATGGAAGCGGTTTCCTTTTCAACACCATTGATTTCTAGCCTGACAGTGGCTGTGGGAGAAACACCATTTCCGGAGGACAGGCCTAAACCTTTCAAAAGAATCGGGGTTTCACGAGCTGCAACCAATTCATTAACAGCCAATGACACCAATTCATCATCATTGATACTTTTTCCCTTATCTCCCAAGGATTTAATTTCATCAAATACCTTATTGAACTGCTCATCAGTCAAATCAATATGATAGTCTTTTAGTTTAGATCTAATAGCATTTGAACCACTGTGTTTTCCTAAAATAATGCGGCGGGAATGTCCAACAGTTTCAGGGGAAATAGGTTCATATGTAGAAGAATTGTTTAAAACGCCCTGAACATGAATTCCTGATTCATGGGCGAATGCATTTTCCCCAACAATCGGCTTGTTGACCGGCATCTTAACACCTGTCAAACGACCAACCAGGTTAGATAAGCTATATAATCTGGTGGTATCAACGTCCAAAGCATAACCATAAGTTGCCTTAAGACTCATGACCAACTCTTCAAGGGAACAGTTTCCGGTTCGCTCGCCAATACCGTTTACGGTAACATGTGCCTGGTTGGCTCCACATTCAAGGGCAATTAATGTATTGGCAGTGGCCAAGCCAAAATCATTGTGAAAATGAACGCTGAGAGGGGTTTTGAAATTCCTCTTAAATTCAGTTATTAAAAAAGCGGCCAGACTAGGAGTCAGAATACCTAAAGTGTCAGGAATGTCTATAAAATCAGCCCCTGCATCTATAACCTCACGATAAACTTCAAACAGAAATGGTCCTTCAGTCCTTGTTGCATCTTCTGCGGAAAACTCAACAGTCAATCCGTGATCTTTAGCGTGCTCAACCGCCTCTACAGCGGTTTGAACAATGTCTTCCTTACTCATTTTAAGCTTGTAATCGCGATGTAATCGAGAAGTTCCGATGAAAGTGTGAACATAATCCAAATCCGCATCTATGACTGCATTAACATCGAATTTTAAAGTACGGGCCAAACCTACAATTGTGGAATCCAAACCTAAGGATTTGATTTTTCTTGCAGAGTCTATCTCACCTGATGAAGATGCTGGAAAACCGACTTCAATCTTATCGACGCCGAAATTATTCAATTTGGTGGCAATCTGTATCTTCTCATCAATCGTGAGCGCAACACCGGGTGTCTGTTCGCCGTCCCTTAAAGTAGTGTCTAAAATATAAATCTTATCGGGCAATCTCAAATGTTCCTTTTTAAACGTTTCAATCTCATGCATTACATCACCATTGGATATAGGTTTATGCTTTTTAGTTAAAAAAAGTTAAGATTGACATGAAAAATTTTCATCCTGTTTAACTTTTATTATCTAAGAATATGTAATATATAATCATGAAGCTTGGATTTACAACACTGGCAGTATTCATGCAACCCAATAGCGACATCATCAATCTGGCAAAAACACATGGATTTGAAATGATAGAAATCCTCGGAGAGGACATGGTCATAAACAGGAACAACAGCGAATTTAAGGACTGCGGGCTTGACATAAGGATTCATGCGGCAACCGTCGACATCAACCTGGCAAGCCTTAACAGCGGAATAAGAAGGGAATGCATAAAACAGATGATTCATGCAGGAAATGTTGCAGAAAACATCAACGCAAAAACAATAACAATACATCCAGGAATCATTGGACGGAATGAACCGCACCTAAGAAAGATGGCATTGGAATTTGCCGTGGAAAGCATCGCGGAAATAATAGACAATACGAATGTTGAAGTCTCTGTTGAAAACATGCCTGTAAGAGGTAAGTTTTTAGGAAACAAAGTTGAGGAAATAGAGATGATACAGGAACAGACCGGCTGCAGCCTTACAATAGATACCGGCCACGGAAATACCTGTGGAAACCTGGAGGAAATGTTATCCCTGAAAAACATCAGCTACTGCCACCTGAACGATAACGATGGAGTTAAAGACCAGCACATTACCCTGGGTGAAGGCACCCTTGATTTGAATTTGCTCAAAAAGATTGATACGGGAATTATTGAGCTGAACAACTTTGATAATATCCTTAAAAGCAAAGAAGTCATTGAAAACCTATGAATATTTTTTTTGTATAAGTTATAAATGATAAGTTATAAGTTATAAAATCAAAAAAAAGCGATTCTAAAAATCAATCATAGTAACTTCGAAAATGTCCTCAATAACATAATCCGTCTTATCCATCATCTTTGGAGAGACTTCCTCCTGCTGTTCAATAGTCAGAACACTGACATCGGCTTTTTTAAAGGCCAATATGTCGTTGAGGCCGTCTCCAACCATCATGACCTTATATCCACCTTCCTTTAAAATGGAAACCACTTCACATTTTCCCCTTGTGGAAACAGTGCCGTAAGCGTTGTCTTCAGGAACATCAAGCATGTTGGCCAATCTGTTGATTGCGCCCTTTCTGTCCCCTGATGCAATGAAGATCTCTATGCCACGGGCCTTTAAGGTTTCGATTGTTTCAAAAACCTTTGGGAAAAACCTGCCGGCAGATGTTATGGTATAGGCAACCTGACCCAAATCCATATCGACAATCAATGCGGATCCGTTGCACAGTTCCATATGGGAGATTTTTTCACGCAAAATGTCAAATCCGTCAGTGATGTCTGAAACCGTGGATGTCTTTTCATTGAATAGGATCTCTTTAACCTCGGCCTTTGAAACCTGCCTTGTGGAAAAGCTGACGTCAAAGTCAATGTCATATTCCCTGATGACATCGGAAATCAATTTGTCTTCATCCAACTTCAAAAGCTTGTTTGTATTGAACTGAAGAACAACCAAAGCTAAGGAGTCGGCCGCATCTATCAAGTCCAGAGAGTTGATATTGGTAAATATATTACCATTCAAAACATCCTTGATAACCCTATACCTTTCAATCAGTGTTCCGGAGTTATCGAATACGACTGCCTTTTTCATGATTAATAATAGTCAAAAAAAATATTTAAAATTAATTAAAAAAAACAAGTTTATAAACATTGAAAATAAAAATAATAGTATTATAATTTATGATTATTTAGGTGTTTTAATGAGCGTTATTGAAAAATTGAACTCCATAAAAAATGGAGAAATGACAGCTAAAGAAAATGTAGAAAGCTTCATTAAAGTTATAGATGAAAATAACGAAAAAATTAATGCATTTATTGAATTAAACTATGAAAATGCATTAAAACAAGCTGAAACTATTGATGAAAAAATAGCCAACGGTGAAGATGTTGGTGCTCTTGCCGGATTGGTGTTCGGTATAAAAGCAAACATTAATGTTGAAGACTTAACTATTTCAGCAGCTTCCAAAACATTGGAAAACTATCTTGGAAGTTATAATGCAACCGTTGTGGAAGAAATTCTAAAAGAAGATGGAATAATAATCGGCATATTGAATATGGATGAATTCGCAGCAGGAAGTTCAACAGAAACATCCTACTACGGACCTACACAAAACCCTGCAGCAATGGGCAGGATTCCGGGAGGGTCAAGCGGAGGATGTGCAGCTGCAATTGCCGCTGAGATGTGTGACATATCAATAGGATCAGACACCGGCGGGTCCATCAGAAACCCTGCTTCACACTGTGGAGTTGTTGGATTCAAACCGACATACGGTGCAGTGTCAAGACAAGGTTTGCTTGACTTATCCATGAGCCTGGACCAAATCGGACCATTAGCAAATGATGTTAGCGGAATAGCACTGGCTTTAAACACAATTGCTAATTACGATGAAACCGAATGTACCACTCTAGACTGGAACAAGCCTGATTTTACAGAAGTATTGAAAGACACTTCATTAGAAGGCATGAAAATCGCGGTATGTCAGGAATTCATTGACGTTACAGATGAGGAAATCAACAAGACCGTCAATAAGGCCATACAAAAGCTAGTTGATGCAGGCGCCGAACTCGTTGAAGTAAGCTTCGATTACATTGACTTATGTTTACCGACCTATTACCTGATCAACTATGTGGAATTCTTCTCTGCAACAAGAAAATACGACGGAAGGGATTACGGTTACAGAATTGAAGAGGTATGTGGTGACGAAGTGCTGAGAAGAATTAAAATAGGTTCACATATTGCAGAAGCCGAATTCAGTGGAAAATATTACAAGCAAGCACTAAAAGCAAGGTCTGTAATTAGAGGTGAAATCACTTCAATGCTTGAAAACGTTGACCTGATTGTTGGGCCTACCGTTCCTAAACTCCCTCACGAAATTGGAGCTGAACTGGAACCTATGGAAATGTATGCCTACGATGTCCTAACAGTTATTGCCAATTTGGCTGGTATTCCGGCTGCAAGCATTCCAGCAGGCGAAGTGGACGGCATTCCTGTCGGTTTGCAGATTCAGGCAAAACCTTTGGATGATGAAAAAATCATTAAAGCTATGAGTGTTTTCGAAAACACTCAATAAATTTCTTTTTTTTTGTAACTTATTTTACACTTGAAATACACCCCTTAATTTAATAACATATCAAATCCTAATAGATTATCAAGAGGTTATGTTTATGACAAAAATCGGACTTGCTTATGTTAGTGGAGCAGTGCCAGGATTTGAAGACTTTGGAAATTTGCCAACCGATATCGTTAAGGAAAACGGATTGGTCAATGGTAATAAGGCAAGCGAAGAGTTGGATGCCTTAATCATACCTGGCGGAACCCTGATTGAATCAAATGACATCAACATGGATTTGAATACTGAAATCAAAAAAATGGCCCGTGACGGAAAGCCAATTATTGGAATATGTGCGGGTTTTCAGCTCTTATCAAATCAGATAGACATTGGAAGAAAATCTCCAGTGCCAATTGTCAAGCCGGGCCTTGGATTAATAGATGTCAATTTCTCACCTTTGATTACAAGCGACCGGGTTAAGGCGAAAGTGTTTAAGAACTCATTTTTAGTCAATAATCAGGACATGGATGTTGACGGCTTCCACACCCACACTTACGGAAAGGTGGAAGGTGATGCGAAACCACTGTTTTATTCAAAAGTTCAAAGAATGAATTATGGGGATACAAATGAAAAGGGCGATTACAACATCTTTTCAGGTGCCTGCAATGATGACGGCAATGTTATCGGTACAATGATTCATGGGATTTTGGATGAAAATCCGATTATTGTAAACAACCTGCTGGAACAAATAGACGCAACGGATATCAGTGAAATTTACAATAGAAACGCTGAAGTCAAAAAGTTCCTGCATAGTGAAGTCGGAATCAACACCAACATTAAAGTTCCTGAAATCCAAGCCAATGAAAGACCTAAATATCTTATGATTGGAAGTAACGGATCCGATTCCGGTAAAACATTCATACTGACAGGCCTTGCAGGGGCTTTAAGAAAAAGAGGATATAAGGTGGCGCTTCTCAAAGTAGGTCCTGACGTTCGTGACATCATACCTGGATTATATTTGACAAAGGGAAAAATGGAGGATTTCGCATCAGTAAAAATCGGACACCTTGGTTGGGCCGACATCGAATCTACAATAGACAGACTCAACAATTCTGACTATGATATTGTACTGATTGAAGGAGTCATGAGCGTGTTCACCGGTCTTTTAAATGAAAAGGTCCCATTTTCTGCTGCTGAAATTGCAATGTCATCAAATATACCTATGATACTGGCTTCAGGCGTCAACAAGGGCGGAATCGAATCTGCAGCAATTGATTTGGTAAGCCATGCGAACATGCTTGAAAAATTCGGAGTTCCTGTTGAAGCCATTCTTTTGAACAAGGTCTACAATGACGATATATTCGACCAGGTGGTTCCATACATCAAAAACAATACTAATGTCGAAAATGTCCTAAAGCTTCCGAAATTAAAATCCGCAGATATGCGCGGATTTATTCCTGAAGTGGAAATAAGATATGAACTGTTCACCTCATATGCAATGGATCTGATAGAAAAGAATTTGGATATTGAGGCGATAATCAGCATGGCTCGTGAGGTTGAATTCAACAAGATCTATTCCTTTGACGAGATAAAAAGCAGGGTGATTTAATGGCACTTAACCTTAGTCCTGAAACAGGCGTTAAACTGACAAAAAAGGACAGGGCGCATGTTTTGAAAAAAATGAAACAGGGCTGGAAGGCAACCTGTCTGATTCCTGATTATGTTTTTGACGAAAATGGGGACATTCAAATAAACTCAGACATGAATCGCCGCGTCGTTAAAATCGTGAAAATCCTGGATGACGGAATTCACATTGAAAAGGCCCTGAAAACCAAAACCTTAAGGATTCAATGGAATAGGATTACTGCAATAAGCAAATCAAAAGAAGTGAAAAATGGTTTGGAAATTAAAATGCATGACGGAAAATACGTCACTTTCAGCATTTATAATTCCTATAAATATCAACAAATAATGGATTTTATGGCAAATTACATTGCCAATAAAACAAAATAACTATTCTTTCAAATATGCGTTGATAATGTCTTCGCCTTTAAGCAATATCAAGCCATTCTCTTCAGCATATTTTCTGGCGTCGGCAACTGATGTGGCCTGTCCGGTTTCACCATCCATCATTTCACAAACTACACAAACAGGAGTGACACCTGCCATTTCACATAAGGCAAGACCTATTTCTGTGTGTCCCTGTCTATTTTTAACAAGGCCGTCTGCTCCTCTTAAAAGACATACGTGACCAGGTGACCTGAATGTTGCACCGAACTCATCAAATCTTTCTTCCTTCATCATTATGGCCATTTCACTTATTGTCATTGCTCTGTCATGGTCTGTTACTCCAGTGAAGGATTTTCTATGGTTTGTCCATACTGAAAATGATGACCTTTCGTCGTATGGAATGTCATTTGGAGCGAGTTCTGCCAATTCAGGGTATTTTTCTGTAGCCGCTTTCATGATATCAACCATGAAAGGCAAATGAATGGCTTCGCAAAAATCGGCATGTAGACAATTGCATATTAAACCGCCAGCATCGTTTCTCATTGTTGCGATTGATTTGGGGGTTACGAATTCTGAAGCGATAATCATGTCGACTTCTCCTTCCCTATCATCATCATCGAAAACTAGAACGAATTCGCCGTTTCTAATAGCTTCTAAAGCTTTATCTAAGTTTGTTTCTTGATTCATAGTAATGTCTCCTTATTTACTAGAACCAGGGCTAAAAATAACTAAAATACTATTACTTCTCTTCCATCCGGACTGTCACCGTCGGTTTTGGAATCTCACCAAATCAACACTTCAATCGTGCTCGTGGACTTATTTTTATTAAAAATCACCACCGGTGGGGAATTCCACCCCGCCCTGAGAACGTATTAAAAAATATATTCATTATGTATAAAATACTTTTGGGTAGAAATCAAAATTCCAAAAATACGATGTCACCATCTTCAAGATCCAATTCATCCCGCAATTTGCTTTCGGCTATGAATTCAAGATAATTTTCTTCATGAGTGGTTTTGGCCGGAAATACAATTGCTCCGCTAATTTCATCATTCAAAGTAGCTTCGATATATTTTACAGCGCCAAATCCTTCATCCGGTTTGATTAAATTTTGACAGGAATTTTTAATCCCGTTGATTTCATCCAAATATTTATCGTCGACGACAACATTCAATGTTCCCGGGTACGGGATGAACCCCAAATTCTTCATGAACTCTTTTGTGTAAAATTCCTGTGAAAGGAAAAATGCGGCTTTGCCCAAACCGGTAGTAACTTCACCCTCAATTTTCATTGAATAACCTCTAATTAAATTACACATGATTAAAAATAATATTAAAATTTAACCGTGATTTCAATTTAATAAAATTATAAAATATAATATCTAGATTTGGATTAAGAAATATAGATACATTACTATGATTACTAGATTTTAGTTAATAAATATTTTTAAGAAATTTATTTAATTATTAAATCACAAAGTAATACTGATAACAAATTTATACAGGGTAATTGAAATGAAAATTAAAACTATCTCAACAGATGTATTGATTATTGGATCTGGTGGAGCGGGTTCAAGAGCAGCCATTGAAGTTGATGATGCTGGCTTAAAAGCAATAATCGTGTCAAAAGGTCTATCATTCAGGTCCGGCTGTACCGGAATGGCAGAAGGAGGATACAATGCAGTATTCAAAACCGTTGACAAGGACGATTCCATAGACGCCCATATCTTCGACACTTTGAAGGGCGGAAGCTATCTGAACGACAAAGAACTGGTTGAAATACTTGTTAATGAATCTCCAAAAAGACTGATTGACCTTGAAAACTACGGTGCACTCTTCGACAGGCAGGAATCAGGCCAGATAGATCAAAGGCCATTTGGAGGACAAACCTACAGACGAACCTGTTATCAGGGAGACAGAACCGGTGCGGAACTCTTGAACGCTCTTAAAGAGGAAATCATCAAAAGAGATATCGAATGCATTGAAGAGGTAATGATTACCTCACTGGTAACTGTTGAAGACCAGGTAATCGGTGCAACCGGTCTTGACCTAAAGGATTCCAGCCTGATTTACTTTAAGGCAAAATCCGTAATCCTTGCAAGTGGAGGAGCCGGACAATTATACCCTGTAACATCCAACACCTTCCAAAAGAACGGAGACGGATATGCAATGGCATACCGTGCCGGAGCAAATCTGGTTGATATGGAACAGATTCAGTTCCACCCGACAGGAATGGTGGCGCCCGAATCCAAAAAAGGTGTGCTTGTAACTGAAGCGGTGAGGGCTGAAGGTGGAAAGCTCATTAACAGCGAAGGCGAAAGATTCATGAGCAAATACGCCCCTGAAAAAATGGAACTGGCTACACGTGACGTTGTTGCCAGGTCAATCTATCAGGAAATAATTGAAGGAAGAGGAACTGAAAACGGCGGAGTATACCTTGACATTTCACACCTTGATGACGATTACATTGATGAAAAGCTTGAAACAATGGTTTTGCAGTTTGAAAATGTCGGCGTAGACATCAAGCATGGCCCGATAGAAGTGGCACCGACCGCACATCACTTCATGGGCGGTTTGAAAATAAACGCTGATGCATCAAGTTCACTTAAAAACCTGTTTGGAGCCGGAGAAGTCTGTGGTGGAGTTCACGGAGCAAACCGTTTGGGCGGTAACGCATTGGCCGATACACAAGTGTTCGGTAAAATCGCCGGTGTCAGCGCCGCTGAAGCCTGCAAAACCACCGACCTAAAAACAAACGAAGAGCAAGTTAACGAGGAAGCATCAAGAATTGAAGGTCTAATCAAAAAAGGTACAATCAAGCCACAGGAATTCAAAAACAGAATAAAAACACTGATGTGGGAAAAGGTAGCTATTGTACGTGAAGAGAAAACATTGAACGAAGCCCTAAAAGAACTTCAGGAAATGCAAAAGGAACTCAATAACTTAGACGTCAGCGATAAAATTCAATATAATGATGATTTGTTAACCGCCTTGGAAGTAATAAATATGGTTGAAATCTGCATTTTGACCGTGAAATCAGCAATATTGCGTAGGGAAAGCCGTGGCGCACACTTCAGATCTGATTTCCCCGAAACCAAGGACGAATGGAAAAAGAGTATAATAATAAATAAAAATAAAATTGAATTTGAAGCTAGATAGCTTCTTTCAATTCTTTAATAGCTTGTTTGGCTCTCGCATAGATTTCATCTTCGTCTAAAGTGGTTAATTTCTTATTTTCCATTAATATTTTACCATTGCAGATGGTGGTATCAACATTTGAACCGTTTGCAGAGTAAATAACATTGGAACTTAAAGATGAACTGTCCGGAACCATGTTGGCGCAATTGGTATCGATTAAAATAATATCGGCCTTTTTACCTACTTCTATAGAGCCGATTTCATCACTTAAACCTAAAGCTTCAGCACCTTTTATGGTAGCCATTTCAATGGCTTCGTCTGAATTTAAAACCTTAGGGTCGAGTGTGGAAACCTTTTGAAGCAGACTGGCGGTTTTTAATTCTTCAATCAAATCCAGATTATTGTTTGAAGAAGCACCATCAGTACCTATTGAAACACAGATGTCATTTTCCATCAATTTGGAAACAGGTGAAATTCCTGAAGCCAATTTCATGTTACTGCATGGGTTGTGGGAAACTTTAACGCCGTGCTTTTTAATTATTTCAATTTCATC
Source organism: Methanobrevibacter sp. (assembly GCF_017406825.1). Classification (GTDB taxonomy): domain Archaea; phylum Methanobacteriota; class Methanobacteria; order Methanobacteriales; family Methanobacteriaceae; genus Methanocatella. The sequence goes on along the minus strand of NZ_JAFQXT010000011.1, from coordinate 49,877 downwards.
ATCGCTTAGCCATACGCAGTGTGCTGCAACAACATCAGGCCCTAAAAAGCCGATTTTTTCCAAATATTCAAATGGCCTTAAGCCTTTTTCATCTAAACTGTCATTGATTTCCTTTTGAGTTTCGGAAACATGTATATGGATTCCCATATTGTATTCGTCGGCCAATTCACGTACCTTAATAAGCAGTTCTTCGGATGCTGTATACGGAGAATGGGGACCGAAAAATACCTTGATCCTTCCATCTGCCATGCCATTGCAGGCATTGTACAATGCCAAGTTCTCCTTGATTTCGGCTTCTCTTTTCTCAGCATCGCCAAAATCAATCATTCCATATGATAATACTGCCCTAATGCCTGCATCATCAACTGCACGTGCCACATCTTCCATGTAAAAATACATGTCTGAAAATGTTGTTGTTCCTGATTTAATTAATTCGACTGCCCCTAAAAGAGCACCTATATAACAATAATCACCATTTAGATTGGCTTCCATAGGCCAAATATGATCATTTAACCAGCTGTCCAAACTTAAATCGTCGGCAAGACCTCTAAATAATGTCATTGATAAATGAGTATGAGTATTTACTAATCCGGGAAGTAAAATTTTGCCTTCCGCATCGATGATTTTATCGACGTTGCCATCGTCAATCTCATCGGAAATTTCAGCGATCAAATCATCCTTAATTAATAAAGATTGTTTCTTGTTTTCAAAATTGTTCGGATTTAAAATTAATGCGTTTTTAATCAAAATAGTATTATCCATAATAACACCTTTAAAAAATAAAAAAAAGAAATAGCTATAACTATTTATAAGTTTTTGATAGCTAATTTAATATCGTCAGCTTTAACAGTTTTACGTTTAGCGATTTTAGCAACACTGTTTGCTTCTTTAGCAACGTCACGAGCTACTTCTTCTAAGTAATCTGCTAATGCTGCTTTTGCATCATCACTAACTCTTTCTGCGCCAGCTTCTTTAATGATTCTTGCGATAGGAGCTTTTGGTATTTCAGACATATTTTCACCTCACAAAATTCAATTTTAACTTATGATTAATATGAATTAATAATAAGTTAAATAAGATATAAGATATCTTAATATTTAAATATTGTGCTAAATTATGCCATATTTCAAGATTAGTTATGTTATAATTCTAAAATTTAGAATTAAAAGTAATAATTTTAATATTCATCAATGAAAAATATTAATAATATAATTTAAATATTAATATAAGAAAATAAATTTGAGAAGATAATGATGAAAATAAAAATTGCTGTTCCTTCCAAAGGAAGAATAAGTGAGCCTTCAATAAACATCTTAGAAAAAGCAGGATTAGGATTAATAGATAAAAATAATCGTAAATTAATTTCTAAAACATTTAATGAAAATATAGAAGTAATGTTTGCCAGAGCATCCGATATTCCTGAATTTGTCAATGATGGTGTTGCTGATATGGGAATAACAGGTGTGGATTTAATTAAAGAAAGCGAAGCAGAAGTACTGGAATTGCTTGATTTAAAATTCGGACAAACAAAACTTGTTTTAGCAGCTCCAGAAGAATCAAATATTAACAGTGTAGATGACATTAAGGATGACATGAAAGTGGCAACTGAATTTCCTGTCTTAACACAAAAATATTTAGAGGAAAAGGGTTTAAACCTTAAAATCGTTAAATTAAGCGGGTCCACTGAAGCGGCTCCTTTCATTGGTATTGCCGATTTGATTACAGATTTGACCAGTACAGGCACAACACTTAAAATGAACCATTTGGAAATAATCGATATAATCCTAAACAGTACAATAAAGCTCATTGCAAATCATGACAGTTTTAATGAGAAAAAGGAATTGATTGAATCCGTCAGTACAAGTATAAAAGGTGTGCTTGATGCGGATAGGAAAAAATTAATCATGATGAACGTCTATGAAAATGATTTGGATAATGTTAAACAGGTGATGCCTTCAATGGGTGGTTTAACAATATCAGAAGTGTTATCCGACCAAAAAACAGTTGCTGTACAAGCAGTAATTGATGAAAAACAAGTTTTTGAACTTGTCAATGACCTGAGAACTGCAGGTGCACGCGATATTCTAGTTGTTCCAATTGAAAGAATCATATAGGTGATTAAAATTTTCAAATTAAAAAACATAATTTCAATAAAGGACTTTGAAAGGGAAGATGTCGAATATATTCTTGATGAAGCGGCAAAATTAGAAGATATTGCTCAATCTAAAGAAGTTTCTGAAGAATTGAAAGGTAAACTCCTCGGTCTAATGTTTTTTGAACCATCAACAAGGACAAAAATGTCATTCGAAACAGCGATTAAAAGACTGGGTGGAGATGGAATAGGTTTTGAAAACAGCGGATCCAGTTCCGTTTCTAAAGGTGAAAGCATTGCCGATACCGCAAAAATGTTTGAAGGCTATTGCGATGCGTTAGTAATAAGGCATGAGCTTGAAGGAGTATCAAAATTCATATCAGACATCGTTGATGTTCCTGTTATCAATGCCGGTGACGGTGCAGGTCAACATCCAACACAAACATTGCTGGACCTATACACAATCAAAAAAGAAATAGGAAAAATCGATGATTTAAAAATCGCCTTGATTGGAGATTTGAAATACGGTCGTACCGTGCATTCATTGTCAAATGCATTGGGCCTTTTCAAAAACATTAAAATATACCTGGTATCCCCACCGGAACTTAGAATGCCTCAGGAAATTCTCCATGATCTAAACAAAACTAATGTGGAATATGTCGTGGCGGATAATATCAGTGAAGTCATTGATGATGTAAACGTTTTATACGTTACCAGAATCCAAAAAGAGCGTTTCATTGACATTGAAGATTATTTGAAAATCAAGGGTGCATATATAATAAACAAAAAAATGTTGGAAGGAAAAGATTTAATCGTGATGCATCCATTGCCTAGAATCGATGAAATAGACACGGATGTTGATGATACCAAATACAATAAGTATTTCGTTCAGGCAGCCAATGCGGTTCCAGTGAGAATGGCAATTTTAAAAACATTAATAAAAAACAACCCTAAATAGTATAGAGGGCTGTTTCAAGTAAAGTTTCATCGCATTGGAGTTTGATTATATTAGTTCTTCCTTTTCCACGGCCGCGTGAAATGGTATTGGTTGAGATAATACCTAACAATTCAAGTTCATTGATAAAATCAAAGATTCTTCTATATGTCACGGCATCGCCTTTGGAAATATCTGTGTATGATTCGTAAAGTTTTCCTGAAGTTATTTCCTCTTTTTGCTTGGTTAATGTTAAAATAGCTTCAAGAAGCCTTTGTTGCTGAAGAGGTAATGTGGATAAAATTTCACTGACTTTATTGTGTTCAATTCTGTCCTTAGCCCTTTTTACATATTCGCTTGTGACTTTTTCTGATGCGTCATCATAAGCCAATTCACCAGCGTTTTTAAGCAAATCCAAAGCGTATCTTGCATCACCTTCTTCCTTAGCGGCCATTGCAGAGCATAACGGAATCACATCATCATCCAAAACACCTTCATTGAATGATAATGCTGCCCTTTCAGATAATATATCAGCCAGCTGATCTGCACCATAAGGTGGAAAGACTATTTCCTTATCATTTAAACTGCTTGTCACTCTTGATTTGATTAAATTTTTAAAATCAAGATAGTTACTGATTGACAATACTGCAACATTGTTTGTTCTGGTTAGTGTATACAGTATTCCGTCACCGTCCTTGTCAAGCAGAATATCGATTTCGTCTAAAATAACAATCAGAAGCAATTTCTTACCGAATGCGTTTGTTCGAAACAGGTCTCTGAATGCGTTTACAATTTCTCCTTTGGTCCATCCACGGCTAGGTACGTCACGTCCAAGCCTGTTACATAATTCTGCAATAACCTGATATTCGGTTGTGAAATCTGTACATCTGATATGTTCAACTTTAACGAAGGCGTTTTCATTGCTTGCAGCTTCAATAAGTTGTTCCCGTGCAAATTTTGATGCAGCGGTTTTTCCTGTTCCTGTCTTACCGTAGAGAGTCATGTTAGAAGGTGTCACACCATCTAAAGCATCAACCCAATTTTTTGCAATTTCACGTATTTGTTCATCTCTGTGTACTAACTTGTCAGGCAAAAATCTATGATCGAGAGGTTTCTTGTCTTTGAAAATATTATTCTGACGACGACCTCCGAACAGACTTTCATCTTCAAAAATGTTTGCCATAATCTCACCTTAAAAATAATTATTACCAATTGACATAAAATTATAAATTTACAATAAGTATAATTTCCAGTGTTAATAATATAAAATAGGTATTTAATAAAGGTTTTTATTACAAATTGATGTAAAAGTATGAAAATTGCTTTTTTGGTAAAAATTTATTTTAATAAAAAGCATTGAAAATTAAAATTGATGAATATAAAATCGATAATGAAATAAAAAACAGTATTTATAAATCCATTTTGATTTTAGGATAATGTAATCTAATTTAAAAATAAATATGAAATAGTACAATTTCAAATATAAGATAACAATTTCAAGTGTAAATATTTGGAAAAAATATAAATTTTGAAGTGCTGAAAAGGCCTAAAAAGGAAAATTTCAAAAAAAATTTTCATGAGTAATACTAAAGACAGAGAGGTCCATTTCAAGTGTAATGTAATTTTGAAAAAAACCAAAATCGAGGGGTCAATTTCAAGTGTAACTTAAATGGATGAAAAACGAGATTCATCAAAAAAATTAAAAATAAAAAATATTTCCCAAATCAGGAAATGGTCGATAATGAGGGAGATTAATTTCAACTGTTTACAGTGGAAATACACCCCTTCATTCCTAAAGTATCCGTGAAATGTTTACACTTGAAACATATCTCTCCCTCTCTAAATGAACATGTCGTTTTCATTGGAGGGATTAACATTAACGATGGGTCTGCCAAATTTCTGGTCGATTAACCAGATACAGTGTAATTTTGATTTGAAAACTTTTTTAATGGTTTTTATCAATTCATTTTTAGTCAAACCATCTTCAAAGATTTGATCTGTAACAACAAACTGCTGCAAAATATCATTTGAAACTTTCAGCTCGAAATCTACCATGAAACTGTTTAAACCGAAGTTCAATGCCATTATGAAATCCTTCTGGGTCATGCTGTCGGCTTGTCTCATCAAATTCATGTGTTCGGGAGCAACCTGAGTAGCGCATGCAATCACAATGCAGTCTTTTCCTTCAGGTTTGACAACATCCATAATGTTATCTTTTGGAAATTCTACGATAAAATGGAAATCAGCATTTTCGTCATATTTGACTTCTCTTAACAAATCCTCATCGGATAACCATTGCTTTACATTTTCTTCAATGCCCATAGTATCATCTTTTAAAAAAATTTATAATAAATTATTTATTTTTTTATTATATATATTAAACTATGATTGAATATAATGGCATTGTAAATGATATCATAGGATTAAAATTGACATCAATGGAATTGTTTATTTTCATTGTTTCAGCATTAGTGTTGTCATTGGCAATAGACGTTATATTCGGAGAGCTGCCAACAAGAATTCATCCTGTGGTGATTATAGGATCATTGATTGATTTTTTCAAAAAACTCTTTATTGAAATGAAAAACAGGCTCTCAGGACTATTGGTTGTAATCGGCGTTTGTGCGGTTTCAAGCGTTATTTTATATATAATTTATTTGTTTTCTTCATTGAATGGAATCATATTGTTCATCATATTCTCAATACTTCTGTCTTCAACGTTTTCTGTCAAAATGTTAATTCAAACAGCAATCGACGTGAAAAAGGCATTGGATGACAGTATAGAAAAAGCCAGGAAACTGGTGTCCTATCTGGTGAGTCGTGATACTGAAGAGCTGACAGAATCATTCATTGTATCTGCAACAATTGAAAGTCTCACTGAAAATATAACAGATTCATATGTCGCACCTGTCTTTTATTATTTCATTTTCGGATTGATAATATTACATTATCCGATTGATAACAGTCTCTTTTATTTATTGCTGATACCTATGTTTTATAGAATTTCAAATACCATGGATGCAATGCTTGGTTATAAAAGCGAGGAATTATCCTATATCGGTTATTTTCCTGCAAAAATAGATGACGTATTGAATTATATACCGGCCAGGATTTCAGGCATTTTTGTAGTATTTTCAGCATATCTGCTTGGTCTTGACGGGAAAAATGCATATAAAATCATGATGAGAGATGCCAGAAAATGTCCTTCCCCAAATTCAGGATACACAATGGCAACTACTGCAGGAGCTCTAAACATCCAATTAATCAAAAAAGAAACTTATATTTTAGGTGATGACAATAAAGATATAACAGCGGATGACATTTCAAAGGCCGTCAAACTATCAAAAACAACAATCATATTATATACAATAACAATAATTTTATTATTCGCTTTATTATTTGGGATATTATGAGAATTGCTATAATTTCTGTGTCAGATAAAGGTCAAAAACTTGCTTTTGACTTGAAGGAAAAATTGGATTCGGATTCAACAATAATAAAATGTGATTTATACCATAAAAATGTTAAAAAGTATTTTCCAATTTTGTTTTATGAATATGATGCAATAATAGCTATTATGGCTTCTGGAATTCTAATAAGATCCATCGCCCCATTAGTCGAAAGTAAAACAACAGATCCTGCCGTTGTTAATATAGATGACAATGGAAAATTTGTGATTTCATCACTTTCAGGCCATCTTGGCGGTGCCAATGAACTTACAAATAAAATCGCCGAGTTGATTAATGCAACACCGGTTATCACAACATCAACGGATGTGAATAACAAGTTAGGAATTGATGTTTTAGCTCGGGACTTATATTTGTCTATTAAGAATCCTGAAGAGATTTTACATTTCAACAAATCAATTTTAGAAGGTCGAGAGATTTTGCTGACGGTAAATCCGAATAAAAATTTTGACTATCTGATTGAATATTTGAGCAACAACGACCGTGAAATCAACATATCCATTATTTATTCATCAAAAGCAGATCCCGATGAAGTAATTGTCAGCCTGGATGAACATGAACTGATTCTTAAGGAGAAAAAAATAGTTGTCGGAATCGGCTGCAGACGTGATAAGGAGTATGAAAAAATATATGATGGATTTGCCAAATCTTTAGAAGAATTAAAAATATCATCTTCAAGAGTGAATCTTTTAGCTTCGGCTGAAATAAAAAAGGATGAAAATGGTATTTTGGAATTATCCGAAAATCTTGATATACCTGTTAAATTTGTCGAGCTCGATAAGCTGAAAATGTTTGAATCAAGCGATGTTGCAAAATCAGATTTTGTATATTCAAAATTCGGTATTTATGGAGTTTGTGAACCTTCAGCGCTGATTATGGCAGGATATGATTCAAAGCTGATTTATAAAAAGACATCATACGATGGTGTTACAATAGCCGTAGCGATTTCAAAATGAAAAAAGAGTAAAAGCTATTTAAATAGCTTCTAATTTTGAAAGAACTTCCCAAATTAAAGTTCTTGCGTGAACAGGAATATTAGGATCATTACTGATTTCATCTAATTTTCCAAGGACTGTACTTATCCTCACTGATTGATCTTGTTCTTCATCTTTTAGTAAATCTGAAGATTGACTTGCTGCTTCTCTAATATTACGAGGAACAGTATTGTTATCTGAAATATAGTTAAGTATTTCACATACTTCTTCAATTGCTTGATTACTCATTAGATTCCCTCCATAATAAAATTGATTAAAAAAAGTAAGATAACTATTAGATAAATATTTGTTACCAATCAATTTAAATACTTTTTGGTATTATGTAGAAAAATTTATATTTAATTAAATTGAATTATTATACATGTCTGATAAAAGCAAAACAACAATAAACTTACCTGTAGATTTAAAAAAAGAGTTAAAAAAATTAGCAATTGATGAAGATACTTCTCTATCAGGATTAATAATTAAAATGATTGAAGAAGGATTAGTCAACAGAAATAAAAGAGATTTAATTGAAGAAGACTAATCATCTTCAGTTGAATTCAGCATTAATGAAATGAATTGAGTTTTTGCAGTTTCTTCAACAAAAACTGCAAGAAGCATAGCTTCTTTTAACTCGTCACTGACGCAAACCACACCATGATTTTTCAATATTAACACGTCTTCATCGCCAAGTCCTTCAACAGCGCTTTTTGCAAGCTCATTGCTTCCTGGCTTTTCATATTCAATGAAAGGCAAATAAGGATTTTTTATTTCTCCAAAACCTTCCAGTCTTTTGAGTTTTTTATCTGAAAAAGCAAAGCCTGTTGCATAAGGGGAATGGGTATGGACAATTGCTTTGACATCTGATCTCTTTTTATATATCTCCAAGTGCATGTTGACTTCGGAAGAGGGTTTGCCTTTGGTCAACTCCTCTGCATCCATATTGACCAACACGATATCTTCCTCGTCAAGGTTTGATAATGATTTTAAAGTGGGTGTGATTGCAACCACATTTCCAAATCTTGCGCTTACATTTCCGGCCTTGCCTGAAACAAGGCCCTTGTCATAAATTTCATTACAAACGCTGATTATTTCAGCAACATTTTTTTTCATTAAATTAACCTCTTATATGAATTTGAAGTGTTTATATTTTCCTTTATGAAGTATAGGAACTTCAGCAGGAGTAGGTTCAATATTATAAATTTTTTGGAACTCGGTTTGAGTCTGGAAAGTACCTGAGTTAATTAGATGCACTCCCTTGTATTTTCTGTAGCTGTTAACGTGAACGTGGCCTGTGTGTAGGACATCAGGAACCTCATCAATAACAAGATAATCTTCAAGTTCTGATGCAAGCGGAGTTCTTTCACCATAAAGCGGTGCTAAAAGTCTTTTTTCTAGTAATTCCTGCATTATTTCATCATTCTTTTCATAGGTGAACTGTTTCACTGCCATTACCATATCGTCAAAGCTGCGTCCGTGGTAAATCAAAACATTGATTCCGTCAAGTGAAACCACACCAGGATTTGAAATGAATTCCACATTATCAAGTTCGTATAAGGCTTTTGCATATTCTTCCGGCACGGCTGGCTGAGGTTCTGCCACTCTTGATGCATCGTGGTTTCCGGGAGCGATTATGATTTTAATATCACTTCTTATGTTTCCTAAAAATCTGGCTGCCTCGTTATATTGTTCGGTAATGTCTTTAATTACAAGTTCCTTATCCTGATTCGGATACACTCCAATACCGTCCACAATATCTCCGCCTATTATCAGATATTTGACATCTTCAGCAACTTTTCTTTGCTCTTCAGTACCCTGTTCACAGTTAATCCAGTCGATAAATCTTTGGAATGCGTCTTCAAGAAATGTCAAGCTGCCTATGTGGACATCTGATAGGAATACAATACCGAAATCCATTTTCTTTTCCGGAACGCTCATAACACCCGGGTTTATGATTTCCTGGCCGAATGCAAATCTTGAATCTTCACTTTTATTTGCGATAACTCCTACAACCTCATCTTTGACAAGTTTTTCGGCTTCGGCAAATAACTGTTCGTTTTTGTTTGAAAATAGGATGGACATGTTTCCGGTGTCGTCCTCGAATTCCACGATTTTATGACCGTTTTTACTTGATCTGATTTCACGAACCATCAATATCAAACTTAAACTTTCCATTCCGTCATCGATATCAGCGATTTTAGTGTAGTTTCTAAGTTCGGGTCTTCTTGACAGGATTTTTGCCAGTTTTTCGTATCTGCTTCTGAAATAGGCAATCAGGTTTTCGAGCTCTCCACTTGTGTATGATTTTTTACTTGTGTCCTGTATAACTTTAAAATCATATTTGACATTAGTTTTTTGCTCGTTTCGTTTAAATTTGATTTTAGTGTCTTTAATAGTTTCAGAAGCTTCTTGAATTACTTCATTAACATATTTTTCAGGTTTATCACTTTCTTTTTTAAGCGTATCTATTGAAGAAGGCTTTTGAGAACTTTTTTCATTTTGTGGTGTTTTATCAACTGTTTTAGGAGTTTCATTTTCAGTTAAAGTGCTTTTATTTTCACTTGTTTTATTGCCCAGTATTTCATCGATGGTTTCACCACTAACTGATACTAAGTCTTTTGAAGTAAATTTATCACTTTTTAATTTAACTATTAAAGAAGATGCAAAGTTTATAGGATTTTCTGCATTAATGACTTTATCATAAGCTTCAGGTGATAGGTTTATTCCTTTTTTTGCAAATTTTAATAGAATTTTATTAGTTGACATATTGATAAAAATTTTATTTTTTTATATTAATAAACTTTGAGAATTTGGAAAAACAATATTAATTTCAAAACGTAATTTGGGTTATATTTATTATATATTAGACATATATTTTAACATATTATATAATCTGTATTTAAGAGATTAATGATAGTGATAAAATGGCAAGTAAAATACTTAGAATCGTATTAATAGTAGTGTTATTCATTGTATTTTTCGAATTAGGTCTTTTTAGTTCATATACTATCGTTACAGCTGAAGCTCCTAACGTTCAGGGATTGATAGATATGCAAATTTCTAAAATTCAAGATTTCTTCAATCCTGAAAAAGTAAATGATGTTTTAATAAAAGACCCTACTCCTGTCAATATTTCAAATAAAAAGGATGTGGCGCTTAAGATGGAATCGCTATCGCAGGTAGATGGCGTAAATATCAATTCAATGAACATTACAACATTTGATGACACTGATGACAATGAAAATATAACCGTAAATATTGAAGCGCTGGGTTACGCTTCACCTAAATCAACTTCCGGTCAGATTGTTATCAGCCAGGATCCGTCATATAAAGTAATAGCTACAGCGCAGGCATCTTTCAAGGAAAATGGTTTGAGGGTAGATGAAAATACATTAGCAATCACATCTATTTTAAAATTGTACTAGTGATATAAATGATTAATGTAATAGGAATAGGTCAAAATAGAGATAACATGACTTTAGGAGCTCTAAGAGCTATTGAAGAGTCCGATGTCATCATTGGTTATAAAAAATACATTAACCAAATTGAAGATTTAATTGAAGGTAAGCAAATAGTTAAAAAGGGCATGGGAGATGAGATAGCCAGAGCCGAATTCGCTATTGAGAAAAGCCAGGAAGGATGCACTGTTGCATTAATCAGTTCCGGAGACCCTGGGGTCTTTGGAATGGCAAACGTTTTATATCAGATTGTAAGCAAATATGAGGATGTTGAAATCAAGGTTTATCCGGGAGTATCAGCACTAAATTATGCTGCCAGTCATTTAGGCGCTCCTTTACATGATTTTGCAGCAATAAGTTTAAGTAACATCTTAACTCCATTATCCGAAATAGAGAAGAAGTTAAAACACGCACTTGAAGCTAATTTGATTGTTGCAATCTACAATCCTATAAGTAAAACACGTAAAGAACCGTTTCGAAGGTTTAAGCAATGTGTTTTGGATATTAAAGGTGAAAACGCATTAATCGGCATTATTGACAGTACCTATGAACCTCCCAAAACCACAATAGTTAAAATCAAGGATTTAACAGAAGACCTTGTTAACATGTCCTGCACCTTAATTGTTGGAAATGATATAACCTACGTTCAGGATGATAAGCTAATAACACCAAGAGGATACGTTATAAGGTCTAAAATCCATCCGTTATCACAAAATCATTATGAAAAATTCTTGAATGGCGAAGTTTCACATGGACCGAATAGGGAATGTGAATTCTATCCCTGCCACTGGGATGGCCAATACTGCGATTTCTGCTATTGCCCATTTTACCCATGCGGCGATTCAGCAACTGGAGGAGAATGGATCAAAGGCAAAGGCGTATGGAACTGTACAAACTGTCATTGGTTGCATACAAAAGAAGCAGTCGAATGTTTAAGAGAGCCTTTGGAAAATATTCTCGAAGATGTTGAAGATTTAAAAACTAAAAAGAAAACCTTATTGAAACTTAGAAAAGCATGTTTATTAAAAACTAATCCAAATGATCTTTAGGGGAATTTGAATTGTCAATTAAAAACCTTTTAATAGAAATGAAAAATATGTCGGAGTTAATGGTTGATTTGGCTTATTCAGCTATTTTATTCAATAGTAAAGCAGCAGCTGAAGAAGTTATCGCATTGGAAAATGAAGTTAACTCCATGAATTATGAAATCAAAAAAGAATCGCTGGTAGCGGCAAGATCATATGAGGATGCTGAAAAACTAACAGCATTGCTTGAAATTGCTGAAGCCGCTGAAAGTATAGCAAATGCAGCTAAAGATTTAGCTGATTTAGTAATCACCGGGTTTAAACCACACCCTGTATTTAAAATGGTTATGGAAGAATCTGATAAAAGTATTGTAAGAGTTACAATCAATGATAATTCAGATTTAGCAAACAATACTTTAGGTGATTTATTATTAGTAAATCGTACCGGTATGAGAGTAATTGCTATCAGAAGAGGTACATCATGGATATATGGACCGGATAAACGCACAATGCTTTTACCGGCAGATACTTTAATTTTAAAAGGAACAGATGAAGGAGCCGATTTACTTGAAAAATTGGCCGCAGGAACCTGTTCACTTGAAGATATTCCAGAAGAATTAGAAGACGAAGACTGAGCGTGATAAAATGATTATGGGTAGTGATATGTGTGAAAGACAAACAGAAGAAGATTCGCAGTCCACTATCTGTAATTTCAACATTTCCTGATTTTGTTGAAGAACACCGCTCCATCATAAGAGAAAGCCTAATTGCACTTTTGATATGTGCAGTCGGAGATTTATGCGCAGGAATTATTCTGGGCAAGATGACATTTTTCCTTGAAACATTCCCAGGGCTATTGGTGATTATTCCTGGAGCAATCGGAATGAGAGGAAACATTTTCGGTTCTTTTGCTTCAAGATTGTCAACCAACTTGCACATCGGTATAATATCTGCGAAATTCGAATTTTCAGAAGAGCTAAACCATAATATATTCTCTTCATTTGTCCTAACACTGGTTTTATCATTGTTTTTAGCCGTCATCGCTAAGATATTATGTGTTTTGCTAAATCAACCTTCAATGAGCTTAATCGATTTCATGCTGATTTGTGTGATTGCAGGTTTGATTTCAAACCTAATCATGCTTCCTATCACAATGTTCGTTTCCTTCAAAAGTTTTGAACATGGATGGGATCCGGATAACATAACCAGTCCAATTATAGCCGCATTTGGAGATTTATTTACATTGCCGGCAATTATCATATCAATAATTATCTTACAATTAATAAACTTTAATTTTATTTTTAAGGACGCTATTCTTTTTATAATATTGATTGTCGTCGCTGTAAGCTTCATATACTGTTATAGATTGTCTTATGAAACAAACACCATTTTAAAACAGTCAACTCCAGTACTGCTTTTATGTTCCTTTTTAGGAGGGGCAGCCGGAAGCATATTAAATTCTGCAGTTGAAACATTGCTTACAAATCCAAGTTTATTGACCCTATTGCCACTGTTTTCAGGAGAAAGCGGAAGCCTAATCAGTATTTTGGGAGCAAGATTATCATCAGGACTTCACTCAGGTCTTGTTGAACCATTCAAAAAACCCGAAGGTGAAGCTGTTCATAATTTCATGATAAGTTTTATTCTGGCAATCATAATCTTCCCGATTATTGGATTTTTAGCTGAAGGATCCTCTTATGCTTTAGGAGTGGTCGGCGTCGGATTTGATAAGATTATTGAGATATCTACATTATCCGGTCTGATTTTGGTAGCAATCATGGTGATTGTTGTTTATTACGTTTCAATAACCTCATATAATAATAATCTTGACCCTGACAACATTGTAATTCCGATTTCAACCAGCATTACAGATTCAATTTCAAGTTTGGTATTGATTTCAGTTTCTTTACTTTTGTTAGGCGCGTTGATTTAATGCCATGCCTTCAATATGAATTCACAATCGTTTGTGCGAAAGTAATCATATTCTAAAAGATTCCTATCGAAATCATTCGGAACGGATACCAGCAACGCTTTTGGATTTGGCTTATCAAGATGAACAAAGACTATTGCACTGGTATCATCCTCATAAAATTCAATTTCATCGTTTAAATATATCCTATTCGAAATTGCGGTTTTCCAAGAGTCGGCACTGTCGAAACTTGTCTCATCGACAATGTATGACAAGTCGTATTTTTCACTGTCATCTATCAATAGATAGTAATCAGACTTTTTTAGATTGGCTTCAAATACTTTAAAGTAATTGCAGCCGTATTCATCTTGATTGTGATGTTTATTGCATTTCCCTTCACTTTCAAAGTCTTTAAGTGAATAGCTTTTGTAAAAGTCACATTTTACAAGTCTTGTCAGCGAGAATATGTTTTCGCCTTCATTGTTCTCACCAATTTTTACACTTGAAACAATACTGTCCTTTGGTTTTAGTTCCATGGATGAGTGAATTTTGGAATCAAATGAATTTTCATATATCAGCTTGTCATAATCGTTACCGAGAGCTATTAATTTTGAATATGAAACGCTGTTTGGAACAATCTGGCCATCATCATTAACGATTGCAAGGCCTGGCGTGCCTTTTCCATTTTCATTCCAATTGTCCGGAATGCCAGGATTGTTGATTAGATTGTCAAGGGCTTCTGATGTCAATTTTTCCATATTGTCGGTTTCTGCCGCTTCAACAACCTTTTCAGCTGACTTTTCCATCGATGTGAGAACGGCACCGAATATCAGCAGAATGAATATTAGAATTATACTTATTTCAATAGCTTTCATTTGCGCTCAACCCATACTTTTTCCTGTGTGAATTATCCAAAATCAAACTGTCCCAATCGTCAGGGTTTATCTTTTCACCGTTGTAGTGGTCTGCAAACACCACATGGTCGGAACATGACAATGACTCGTTTTTAATTGGTGTGTGGGTTTGAATGAAGACTTCCATTCCATAATGGGGGCATTTTCCCTTTCCTTCCAGTCTGCATAAGTAACAGCTTCCATCAGCGCTTTCGTGGAAATATCCATTATCCAGACAGTCTTTCAAAACGCCCGGATCGCCGTGATGGATATAAGGGTCATAAGGACATTTTTTCATGTATAACGGTGCTGTAGCTTCAATGTATGATTCCGGAGAATCCAAATTATGCAGAATCATATAAGCTGACAGCGCGGTCTTGTAATGGATTTCATCATCATATGCCATAACGCCGGATGCAATGGTTAGCTTTGCAATAGGAAGAGGGTCTCTTAAGCCTTCTATCGAAGCGTTTCTTTCTACAATCTGTGAAAATTCCTCATTGCCTTTTTTACCATTCAGTTTAACTTTGAACAATACTTTCCAGGGGGAGTCCGTTGGCTCGACGGATATTACCTCAGAGGACAAGTCAATGTCATATTTCTCCTTAAATTCATTGTTTTCATCTTCAAGAAGGTTATTCAAATTCTTTTTGATTTGGTCTTCACTATTGAAGACCGGTAGGCCATTGTATACTTTCTGTGTTGCTTCAGCTATCGAATCCCTTCCTAAAATTTCCAGATTATTTGAATAGTCGTCTATAATATATTTGAAATTATCGTTTGCTTCAGAATCAATATTTGAATTGTGAATAAAATTTATCGCGGTTATAACAAAAACTGCCATCAGCAATAGTGACACAATTAGAATTGCCGTTGTTCCTACTAGTATATTTCCTTGTGAGTCCAGTCTTTTTCTTTTCATTTTTTAAAATTTGGCCGGTAATTTATAAATCAGTTGTCGAAGTGCGACAGTATGATTTTTCACATACATGTTAATACGATTTTATGATATTATGAAATTTAGTAATAAAAAAAATACCTATTTATATTATTTAAGACAAATTATACTTATTGAAAATTATAGGAGGATTTACATGTCCGATACTGTAAGAACATGGCGTCATATACAACAGAGATACAATCTTATAGGTTCCAAATGCAACACCTGCGGTGAAGTATTCTTCCCAGCACGTGTAGTCTGTCCTAACTGTAGGAGAAAAGGAGACCTTGAACCTTTCCAATTTTCAGGAAAAGGAAAAATATATACTTACTCAGTAATTAGATCAGCACCTGACGACTTTAAAAAATCAGCACCATATGCTGTAGCGGTCATCGAACTCGAGGAAGGCGCAAAATTAACCACTCAACTCGTCGATTGTGATGTGGATTCACTTGAAATAGGCGACGATGTTGAAATGGTATTCAGAAGAGTTAGAGAAGATGGTGAAGACGGAGTAATCTCATATGGATACAAATTCAAAGTTATCAAATGATACCGGCGTAATTCTCGTAAGCCACGGCAGTACCCTGCCTTACGCAGAAGAGGTATTCATTGAAATCAAAGAGAAATTTATCAAAAAAACTGGCCTTTCAGCCGAAATAGGATATATGAAGGTTTCAGAGCCTACAATTGCCGGTGCCGTCGAAATATTGAAAGATGAAGTTGATGATTTGAATAGAATCATAGCTTTACCTGTATTCTTGGCACCCGGAATTCACACAAACATTGATATTCCGCAATTGTTGGGTTTGGATCCTTTAGAGGAAGATCCAAGATGTCCTGATGGAAATTATCCGGCCGAGCACTACTTGTCAATAGCTCCGGATGTTGAATTCGACGGTGAAATTGAACTTTTAGGCTCTATTGGACCAAGGGATGAGCTATTGGATATCATCGATAAAAGGATTAATGAGGCATTATCCGAGTCTGAATTGGATGATGATGCAAAAACAGGCATTTTACTTGTAACACACGGTTCAAGACTTAATTACAATAAGGAATTCGCAACAGCCTTATACAATAAATTCGAAAAAACCTGTGAATTGCCTTCCAGTTTCGGATTTATGGAATTGTGCGGCCCAAGCATCCCAGAATCCATCAATAAATTGGTAGAGGAAAATGATTTGGAAAGATTGGTTGTCGTACCTGTCTTCATTGCTCCTGGAATGCACACAACCCATGACATCCCACACATATTAGGATTTTTGGAAGAGCACGAACATTCACACTCACATTCCCATGGCCACGGCCATGACCACAGTCATGACCTGACTCCAGTTGAATTCGATGGGGAAATCTTGTATCCTGAGCCTATTAAAGCCGATGACATTTTAATTGATATTTTAGTTAAGATGATTGAGGAAAAATTATAGTTTTTCCATATATTTTTTTGAAAAATTTTTTAATCAAGATAACTTAAAAGAATTTAACTTAAAACTTAATTAAGGATGATAAGCATGTCAGATAAAAAAACAGGAATTTTATTGTTGTCCCACGGTTCCAGACTGGACGATGGGGAAGAAGTTATTAAAGCTTATAAAGAAATGTATGAAGAAGAATTTCCGGACATCCCTGTTGAATATGGATTCATGGAAATCAGAAAGCCGGGCATACCTGAAACTATCAATAAGTTAACCAGTGAAAACGATTTGGATAAAATCATTGTAGTGCCGGTATTTGTCGCACACGGACTTCACACAAAAAGGGATATTCCGGGATTGCTTGGCATTGAAAGTGATTTTGACGCTGAAGAGGCACATGGTCATCATCACCACCATCACGACCATGATGAGCATGACCACCATCACGGGCATCATCATCACCACCATCATGACCATGACGATGAGGAATTTGAATTTGATGGTGAAATCATCTTGACAGATCCTCTTGGAATTGATAGGAGGATGTACGAAATTATAAAAGACAGGGTTTCAGAACACTTGTAGTTCTGAAATATTTTTTACTTTTTTTTATTAAAACTTATAAATTCTAAAGATTATACTAATATTCATGACTCTCAAAATCTCTGATATTGGTGAAAAGGAATTGATTAGATATATTATTTCTAATTTTAAAAGCATCACACCAGATGACACGGCCATTACTCCATTTCAGGATAATAATTTGATTTCCACAACCGACATGCTGATTCAGTCAAGACATTTTCCCGAAAACATGTCCTATTTCAACATGGGTTTCAAAGCGGTCACCGTTAATGTAAGCGATTTGGCCGCCATGGGAGCTGAACCTTTTGGATTTTTGCTTGCAATCGCACTTCCTAAAGATTTGGAATTGGATTTTTTTAAACAGATTCTTGACGGTGTTTTGAAAGCATGTGATTATTACGGCATTCCTTTAATCGGCGGTGACACTAATGAAGCATCAGAGATTATAATCACAGGAACTGCACTTGGCCTGACAGACAAGCCATTGATGATGGATACTTATTCTAAAGGGGATTTAATAGCCATTACAGGCGAAATAGGTCATGCGGCATTGGGTTTTGAAATTGATACTTTTGATAACATCTACACCAAAAAGGCCTTAAAGCCGGAAGCACGCATTAAGGAGGGCTTGGTTTTAAGGGATTTTGCCACATCAGCAACGGACATCACTGATGGGCTTGCAAGTGAGCTATATACTATTAAAAAGGATGGCTGTGGCTTCATGATTCATGAAGAGATGTTAAACATCTCAGATGAATATAAACAATTAGCTGAAGATTTTGGTTTGGATTATTTGGATTTGATATTGAACGTCGGAGAGGATTTTGAGTTATTGTTTACAATAACAAAGGAGAATCTGGAAAAGCTGCCGATCGACTGCATCGTGATTGGCGAGGTCACAGATTCCGATGTCATTGAACTGACATTGGAAAACGGTTTTGTTGAAAGAATGGAAAACAGGGGTTATGAGCATTATGTTAGTGAGTAGGGATTTGTATAAGAAAAGTTCCAAGACTCAAAAGATTCGATGTGAGATATGCGCCAATTACTGCAAAATCGCCGACGGCAATGTAGGTGTTTGCCGACAGCATAAAAACGTAAACGGCGAGCTGTTTGATGAGTCATACGGGATTGTTTCATCTTTAAGTCCTGATCCCGTTGAAAAAAAGCCGTTTAATCATTTTCTTCCGGGGACATTCACATATTCAATCGGAGGTTTTGGGTGCAATATGACCTGTTTGCATTGCCAGAACTATATGATATCACATGAATATGATAAGAATTACAATGGTATTAAAATAACGCCAGAAGCGATTGTGGAAAATGCACTTAATTACAATTGCAAGTCAATTGCTTGGACCTATAATGAACCTACGATACACTTACCTTTCAGCAAGAAAACTTCCCTTTTGGCAAAAGCCAAAAACCTGAAAGTAATCTATGTTACAAACGGATACTTCTCAGACAAATCACTGGCTGAAGTCTTAAGTTTTGTGGATGCATTCAACATAGACCTTAAATCAATTTCCAAGGATTTCTACAGGAAGGTCTGCGGTGCAGATCTTGACATTGTTTTGGATAACATAAAACGCGTTCATGATGAAGGAAAGCATTTGGAAATCACAAATCTAATCATTAATGATTACAATGATTCTGTTGATGAAATAACTGAGTTGTGTGATTTTATCGTTGATGAACTGGACCCGGATGTTCCGCTTCATTTTTCAAGGGCATTTCCATATTATAAGATGGATGACATTTCACCGACAAGGCCCGAAATTCTGTTTAAGGCAAAGGAAATAGCTTTGGATAAGGGTATCAAAAACGTTTATCTTGGAAATATTTAATTTTGATAGGGTGTTTCCAATTTGTTTTGAATTATAGTTTATCTATAATTTTGATTCATATTTTATTGAATGTTCTTTTATATACTATCATTCAATATATTGAATAATATTTATATTATAGTATTCAATATATTATCTAAGAGGTGTTTTTATTATGAATTTTGATAATGAAAATTCAATTCATGATTTTTTGCAAAGTCAAATTACAGACATTCCCTTGTCATTAAACAATGAACTATCAAATATGGGTGTTAAATTTAATCATCGGGATGATTTTGAAGAAATAACAACATTTATTGATGAATTTATAGAAGGAAATAATGTTAATCGCTATATTGTCTTACCAGGTATTAGAGGTGTTGGAAAAACAACAATTCTATTTCAGGTATATGACTATTTAATGAATCAAAAAAATATCAATCCCAATCAGATACTGTATTTCTCCTGTGAAGAATTAAATAAAATAGAAGATTGTGATATCTACGATACAATCAAATATTACCTAAAAACATTCCATAACTCATCACTGCTAACACTTGATGAAAAAATATTTTTGTTAATTGATGAATCCCATTTTGACAAAGACTGGTCAATTTCAGGTAAACTAATCACCGATAAATCCAAAAATATATTTGCGATTTTCACAGGTTCATCATCAATAAATCTGAAATACAATGCAGAAGCAGCTAGAAGAATGATAAGATACCCAATAACACCCCTAAATTATTCACAACACTTAAAATTAAAATATAATTATCATACAGATATTTCCAATGATTTAATAGATTTAGTATTTAATGGTAATGTTGAAAATGCAATAATAAAAGAAAAACAACTGAATCGTGATTTATTAAACCTAAAAAATTATAATTCAATGGATTGGAATAATTATTTTAAATTTGGTGGATTTCCATCAGTAATGCATGATACAAATCACAGAAATGCATCCAAAAAATTATATTACTCAGTTGAGAGTGTAGTAACAAAAGATTTGGGAACAATGAATAATCTAACAGCCAATTCGCAAACAAATGCATTGAGGTTAATGAAATTTTTAGCGGAAAAATATCCTGGTGACATATCACAGAATGCACTTGCAAACAAAATCAAAACCTCTGCTGGATCAGTAAATACAATAATGGACTTGCTTGAAAAGACCCATTTAATATTTCACACAGAACCATATTCCGGTGCAAATGCAAGGGTAAAAAGGTCATGGCAGTATTATTTTGCAACACCAAGTATAATGCATGCAATAAATACCAAATTCGGATTTTCATCAATAAACTTAACTGAATATGAAGGAATATTGCTTGAAACATTAGTCGGGTCAAACCTCGTCAATCTAAAGAATAGTGAACAATTCTTTGAATTCAGCATATTCAACGACACATATAAAGTAAAAAAACAACGTGTTGACTTCATAATAAAAAAAGAATTTGATGAAGTGATTCCAATAGAAGTTGGACATGGTGATAAGGATACTAATCAGATTAAGGATGCAATAAGGCGTTATAAAGCTTCACATGGAATTATTATATCGGATACGACAAAAACAATTGAAAAAGTTGACAATGTAATATTTGTACCAATAAAAACATTTTCATTAATGTAAATGAACTACTCGAGATTCACAGCTCGAGGTAGTTCAAATTTTTTTCTGCTTTTTTTAGTAAGGATCATGTTGAAATAAATATATTACATTTCATTGAAAAAATCATAGTATTTGTTTTTAAAATACGATTTTCCTACAAGAAACATCTATAGTTCAAAATTAAAGCTAACAGTGGTAAATTTCATGCCGCTGTCCCTGATTTTTTTGGATTTGATGTTAACTTCACCGTATTTCTTCAAGAAAGAATTAATCTCTCCTGAAACAGAGTTGTAATTTTTCCGGTCATAGACCCTGTAATTTCCCATGAATTTAACGGTTTCATTTGTTTTCAGGATATTCACTCTATCCATTCTGTATGATTCGTTGTTTTTCTCTAAAATGGAGTTGATTTCGGTGACTATTTCCTCTTTGATTTTTTCTTTTTCCTCATCGCTAATCATGATGTATCCTCATATTTCATTGAGTTAGTTCATTCGCCAAAACTAACTCTTTCGAATTTTTCCAATGTTTTAAGTGATTTGGTTGCATCAACACCAACTTTAGTGGTTGTTCCATCACTTTCAGCTACAGGGTCAAGTGAAGATCCACGAACATTAGGAACAATCATTATGTCGCGGTCGCCTTTGACACGGGTGGATATTGCATATTCGACATCTTCAGCATCAAATATGTTAACATCAGTGTCAACCGCAACGCAGTGTTTAAGTGAGGGGTGTGCGGACAATGCGGCCATGATAGCGTTTTTACCGTCACCTTCGGTCTGTTTGTTGATTGATACAACTGCATGCAACCAGCAGCAGCCTCCTTCAGTCAATACAACATTTTCAACTGTTGGAACAGCATTTTTAACTGCTTTGAATATTCTAGGTTCCTGTGGAAGACCTTGCAACAATTTATGTTCAAATCCGGCCGGAACTATTGCATGATAGCAAGGATTGTCCTTTTTGATATGCATTTTACTTAGGTTAATCACCGGCTGGTCACGGATTATGTCATAAGTGTCTGTTAAGTCAACAAACGGGCCTTCAGCAACAGTTTCAGTCACTGAAATTTTACCTTCCAGGATGATGTCTGCCTGGGGAACTTCCAAATCTCCGCATTTTATCAATTCAAGTTCTCCATCCTTAAATGCATTGGCAACTTCCATTTCATTGTAATCGATAGGTATTGAAGTTGTACTTGCAAGAAGTATTGCAGGGTCCATTCCAATGGCTATTGCAATATCCAAGTCTTTGCCTTCTTTTTGAGCATTTTGGAAGTAGGTGTAAAGGTTTCTTGGAACGATACGGATAACGAGCCTTTTGTTATCCAATACCATCATACGGTGGATTGAAGCGTTTTGAATGCCGGTGACAGGGTCGCGTGCAAACACAACACCTGCGGTAATGTATGCTCCACCGTCACGTTTGTAATGAGTTAAAATAGGGATTTTGTCTAAATCAATATCTAAAGTGTCATAAGCTGAAAAGTCAGTGTAGTTGGTAACTTTTACAGGATTTTCCATTGCGGCAATTATCTTTTCTGTAATTTCAGAAACTTCACAGTTGATTGACTTTGCAATTTTGTCACGTGTATTGCATATTCCAGTAACAACAGGCATGTCATAGCCTTTCACGTTTTTAACAATTACAGTGTCTTTAGGGTATTGCCTTAGGACTTTGGATATTTCATATTCGGATGACAATTCATCTGTAATTTCTATAATGTTTTCATCTGTAAGGTTCATTGTATCACTATAAGTTGATTTTTTTGTCTTTTAATTTTTCAAGAAGCTGCACAAGTTCCGGATTATCGATTGAAAATATTTCACCGGCCAGTACAGCGGCATTTTTACCATTGTTTATGCCGACAGTTGCAACAGGCACTCCAGGCGGCATACTGACGGTTGTAAGCAAATAATCGTCACCGTTTTCATTGGTGCATGGAACTCCAATGACAGGTCTTGCGGTAAGGCCTACAAGTCCACCTGTAACCTGTGAGGAATTGGAACTGACTCCAATGAAAATCTTCGCGTTTTTCATTGACTTTACGTAGTTTATGAATTTCTTGTTTGACCTTATTGGGCACACTACCTTCATGTCATATGAAATCTTAAGTCTTTCAAGCAAGTTGGTTATCTTTTTGGCGATTCCGACATCAGCCTGTCTTCCCACAATAATCGCCACTTTAGCGTCCTTGTTTTTACATCCGCTGTTTTCTTCGTCGAATTTGGCTTTGTTTATTTCAATATCTTTTATTCTGATAAAGTCATTATGAATGTAGGGTCTGTCGATTGCCTGAACGATGCTTTCGTTACTGTCAATTACTTTTTTAGCATATTCCTTTCTTAATTCGATTACTTTTTGATGCACTTCATCGTCATGCAGACCAATAAACTGAGCGGCCAATATTGCGGCATTGTCTCCCCTGTCAATTCCAACAGTAGCAATAGGGGACGGGTAAGGCATCTGAACAATTGACTGCAGTGAGTCCATGCCTCCGGTCTTCACGTCTACTGGAACTCCGATGACCGGTCTTGGGGTAAATGCGGCAATTGTACCTGGAAGGTGTGCAGCCAATCCTGCAATTCCTATAAACACTTCAATTCCAGCATCAGTGCCTTGAGTTACAATTTCACGAACAAGGTTAGGTGTTCTGTGGGCTGATGCAATTTTTAAACTGTATGGTATTTCTAATTTATCCAGTATGTCCATAGCTTTTTCTGCAATAGCAATATCTGATCCACTTCCAAGAATAATCATTATCTTCGGTGTCATTAAAAATCCCTTCTAAAAATTTATATTTCACTTTAAGATATTGATTTTTAAATATATTAAACTTTCATTAAAAAATCATTTTATCAGCGATTTTTTTCAAAAAGGTTTATAACTATTCAATTTAAAAACTATTAATGTAGTAATTAATAAATGGTGAATTTAAATTGTATTGGTTTTTAGTAATTATTGCATTTTTACTGGCCGGTATAAGAACTAAAAAGCCTAAAAAATACCAAAAGGTTTCTGTAATTATCCCGGCTTACAATGAAGAGGACACCGTAGCTACCGTTGTTGAAGTAGTTAAGAAGGTGTCGTTTGTCGATGAAATCATCGTTGTCAATGACGGTTCATCTGACAATACGGAGCAGGAGGCAGTCAACGCTGGCGCCCGCGTGATTAATCATGATACCAATAAAGGTAAGGGGCAGGCATTGTTTACAGGTTATAATGAGGCCGAATGCGACATCATTGCTTTTATTGACGCTGATATTTATAACTTAAGTTCAAAGAAAGTCGAAGCAATGATTAAACCGATTCTCGATGGTAAAACCGACATTACTAAAACCAAGTTTGCACGTGCTAGTGGACGTGTAACGGAGCTAACTGCAAAGCCTCTGTTAAACTTTTTCTTCCCTGAAATTTCATTTGAACAGCCTTTAAGCGGTCAGTTTGCAGCACGTAAAGAAGTATTGAAGAGAATAGATTTTGAACAGGATTATGGTGTTGATGTAGGTATTGTTATTGATGCCGACGTATTGGGAATCTCAATAACCGAAGTTGACATCGGCGCAATAGAACATGACATGTCTCCACTATCAGATTTGAATCTGATGGCTAATGAGGTAGTAAGAACAATTATAAATCGGGCAAACAAATACGGTCGCGTTATCATGATTGATGACATAGGTTATTTTATCCGAATGTCAATTGTCGGACTGTCTTTGATGATTTTAGGTTTATTTACAATATTTTTCGTAAACTTTGTTCCGTTGACTATAGGAATAATGATTAGCGTAATAGGCCTTATAATAGCTGTCTACTACATTATTAAAGTCATCGTAAAGTCCATCATAATGTTCAGGAAAACTCCAAGGGGAAATTTAATCAAGTCGTTTGTGAAGATCCATTTCCCGATGATCATTTCAATTATCCTATTGCTTTTGATGATTTCCACATTCATTGGAGCGGCACACTTTGAAAACGGCGTTTTATCCATTGAGCCAAACTCAAGAAACCTGATTGTTTATGCTGACGATTCTCCAAGGGATAATTCCATTTCCGTAAGAGGACCATATACTGTTGCCACAGCCATTGAAAACGAATCCGACCAAATACGCATGCCCGCCGAAGCGATGATGACGTTAGGTGTTAAAATTAATGACACTATTGTGGTCGACGATACAGACTATCTTATAAACGAAACATTAAGCGGAGAGCCTAACGTTTTAAGGTTGCCAACTAAAGTTAAAAACTTTTTCAACGTAGAAGAGGGTAATGTAATTCAAAACAGCCGCTTAAAAGAAGTATTTGAATCATCTGTAATAACTCATTCATATGATAATGACAACGCCACCGTTAATGAGAAATATATTGTATCCTCAAGGGATGTTCATGCATCAACCTATGAGATATTTTTGGATAACCATTCCATAGTATATTCCGCAGGAATATTTAAAAAGAATTCCACTTATGATATTTCCGTAAACGGCGAATATTATACTTCATTCAACTTCAAAAAGAACAGCAATGTCAGTTTTGATTATTCGAATCATACGGTTGACATATACTTCAAGGATTTAAATACAACATCCATAAAACAGGCCGTACGTGACAATCAGGGTTATTTCTTTGATTTTGAAATTTAAAAAAATAAGTTAAAAATCTAGAAAATGCTTCTAGATTTCTTTTTCATATGCCTTAACGGCCTCTTCAACATCGTCATAAAGTCCAAGCGCAGCGAGGGCACCAACTTTTCCCTGTTCGCCTGTAACTGCAATCAATGGAATGTTCAATTCTTCTGCAACAGATTCGGCTGTTTCAACATCCATCATTCCGGATTTGGTGGCAATCGAATATTGCCTTAATTTTTCAGGAATATCTAAACCTTCCAATATTGCGATTGCTGTTTTGTCTGATAAGGTGTCCCTTTTAAGAATTTCAATAACTCTATCTATCAAATCCTGCTTTTTGGATTCCTCAACTGCGAAAGTTAAAGCGATTGAAACGCAGTTTTGGGTCTTGTGCGGATTATGCGGATACAGCTGAACGATGATATGGTCCAGGTATTCAAACCCTTCACCTGCAAGCTCAACGCCGAGGTTGTGTGCCATTGTCCAGGTAGCTCCCGCATCTTTGGTATCTGTATCATCAACACCAATTACCACTTTTTCAAGTTTTGGTGTTACGACGGTGGCCTTACCTGCTTTTGAGCCTCCTCCAACTTGAATAAGCTCAACATATTTCACGCCTTCACCCATTCCTCTACACATTCCTGCTCCGACTCCTGCTCCTGCAAGACCTGCATGTGTAACTTTCACTTCATCGCCATCAACAACAATCTCATCGATTCCGGCGGCATTGAAACTTGCCTTCAAGTCCAAAGGGGCGCTGCCTACATGGCATTTGTAAACATGTTTGTTCCCGTCCCTGTAAGCGGAATCAATTAGTTCTGAATTGTTTCTATATTGATGCAATAACCAGTGGGACCCTGAAATGCAGGGATGGTATTCAACGATTTCCACCTTCTCACCATCGACCATGGTCAATACCTTTTCATATGGTGCAATCCACGGGTCATTGAATTTTTCCTTTAATTCGTTAGGTTTTAGAATTTCCATTTAATCACTAGATTTCTTTTAATCTGTCACACATCTTGATAGCTGCTTCAACAGCACTTTTAGCGTTTTTAACACGTCTGTGAGCATCCATTCTTGTCATGCCCGGACCGGTAATACCGAGGGCTACTGGTGTGTCGTATTCAAGTGCTAAATCAGCTATTTTACGGGAAGCGTGTTGTGCCACGATTTGATCATGGTCGGTTGCTCCTTCAATTACAGCACCGAGGGTGATGATTGCATCGTATTCCCCTTTCTGCAATAATTTTTTAATTACAAGCGGCATATCGAATACACCAGGAACTGCAACCACTTTTGTAATTTCACAGCCTCTGTTTTTTGCTTCTGCTTGAGCGAGTTCTAACATCATCTGTGTTATGTCATAATTAAATTCAGCAACAACTGCTGCTATTTCATATCTTGCCATTTTTATCAATCCTCTCTTTTTTGTTTATGCTCCACCACTAAATATAATGAGTAAAAATCCTGCTACCCCACTTACTACCATAATGAATATGATAAAAAGTGCCGCAAATTGCATTTTTGTCAATTTTTTGAAATTCATATTTTTATATCTCCATTTATTTTATAAATTATTTATGACTTCACCGGCCAGTTCGGTAGTTGTAGCCGAACCTCCCAAATCACCGGTTAAAGTATTAGCATCATTCAATACTTTCAATATGGAAGCTTCAAATCTATCCGCTTCCTTATTTTCGCCCAAATACCTGAGCATCATTATTGCAGAAAGCATCATAGCTATAGGATTGGCTTTATTCTGCCCAGCAATGTCAGGCGCCGAACCATGGACAGGTTCAAATAACGCTCCATCCTCTCCGATATTTGCTGATGGAATCAATCCAAGCCCTCCAACTAGGCCCGCTCCTTCATCAGATAAAATATCCCCGAAAAGATTGGTTGTTACAATGACTTCAAAGTTTTCCGGTTGTGTAATAAGATACATTGCTGTTGCATCAACATAAAAGTCCTCTGTTGCAATATCAGGATAATCCTTTGCAACTTCATAGAAGATTTCACGAAACAGGCCGTCGGTTTTTTTGAGCACGTTAGCCTTATGAACTGCTGTCACTTTTGTCTTATTGTTTTCTACCGCATATTTGAATGCATAATCAATAATGCGTTTTTCTGCTTCTTTTGTGATAATGCGTCTGGCGATTGCTCCGTCATCGGTGTATGATTCCTCATCGGCAATATACATTCCTTCCGTATTTTCACGCACTATCATAAAGTCAATGTTATCAAATAATGAATTTGTATTCGGATAAGCTTTAACGGGTCTTAAATTAGCGAACATTTTCATTTCCTGTCTGATTTTAACGATAACATCCGCGGCGGTTTCACCGGCGGCACCAAACAGGCACGCATCAGCATCCCTGATGATGTCTAACGTTTCACCGGGCAGTGCGGTTCCGGTCTTTTCAAGGCATTCATCTCCCGCATCACCATAAACATACTCGAAATCAATGTTTAGATGTTCTAAAACATCCAATGTTGCTTGCATGACCTCACGACCAATCCCATCTCCGGGAACAACTGCAATTTTATAGCTATTTGTTTTTGAGGTATTCAATTAAACCACCCTGATTAAGAATTTCCATCATGAACGGAGGCAATTTTTTAAATTTGATTTCTTCTCCATTCTGGGATTTTATTGTAGCGTTTTCCATATCCACTTCAATGATTTCTCCATCTTCAATTAGTTCACTAATTCCAGGGGCTTCAAGAAGGGGAACCCCTACATTTGTAGCGTTTCTGTAGAATATCCTTGCGAAGGACTCGGCAATAACTGCAGATACTCCAACGCCTTTAAGAGCAATCGGCGCATGTTCACGGGAAGATCCGCATCCGAAATTTTTACCTGCGATGATAAAATCCCCCTCATTGCATTTATTGCTGAAATCCGGGTCTAAACCCTCCATACAATGTTGGGATAATCTTTCTTCATCTGTATAAATTAAGTATCTTCCGGGAATTATTATATCCGTGTCAATATCGTCTCCAAATTTCCATGCTTGACCTTTCATAAAATCACTCCGGCGCTGCAATTCTTCCTTCAATTGCTGAAGCGGCAGCAACAGCAGCTGAAGATAAGTAAACTTCACCGTCAGATGAGCCTTGTCTTCCTTTGAAATTCCTGTTGGATGTTGAAAGGCTTACTTCGCCGGGCCCTATAATTCCGATATGTCCTCCAAGGCATGGGCCGCAGCAAGGAGCGGACACAAGCGCCCCGGCTTCAACAAATATTTTTATCAGTCCTTCATCCAACGCTTTTAGATATATTTCTTTTGATGCTGGAATAACCAACATTCTTGTTCCGTTAGCAATTCTATTGCCTTTCAATATTTTTGCGGCATCCCTTAAGTCACTAAGTCTGCCGTTAGTACATGAACCTAAAAATACCTGGTCGATTTCCACATCAACCTCACTAACCGGTTTGACATTATCGACATTGTGAGGACAGGCAATTTGAGGTTCCAAATCATCAACATCAATATCAATTATATTAAGAGAAGGTGAATCCAAATCACTTTTAAATACTTCATATGGCTTATTTGATCGTTTTTCAACATATTCGATTGTCTTTTTGTCCGGTTCCACCAAACCGGTTTTTCCACCCATTTCAATTGCCATATTACATAAGACCATTCTGTCTGAAACGCTCATGTCCGAAACAGCATCTCCGGCAAATTCGCATGCCTTATAAGTTGAACCGTCAGCTCCCATTTCACCGATGATATGCAAAATAACATCTTTAGCATAAACGTTCCTGTTCAATTCGCCTGTAATGTTGAACCGATTGGTTTCAGGCACTTTAAACCATAGGTTTCCTTCTGCAAACACCATCGCCATATCTGTTGAACCGATACCTGTTGCAAAAGCGCCCAGCGCACCGTGAGTACAGGTATGTGAATCAGCACCTACAATAACCTCACCCGGCACGACATGACCGAGTTCGGGCAGGATTTGATGACAGACTCCAGCGTTGACATCATAAAAATGCTTGATATTCTGTTTTTTTACAAATTCTCTCATTAAGATATGGTTGTTGGCGGAATCAATTGAATCGGCCGGGACCTGATGGTCAAAGGGAATAACAATTTTTGTAGAATCCCATACTTTTTCTGCACCAATTTTTTCAAAAGATTGAACTGAAAGAGGTCCAGTCAAATCATGGGTCATTGCAACATCAATGTTTGCAATGATAATGTCCCCAGCTTCAACTTCATCGTTTCCGGAAGCTTTTGCGAGTATTTTTTCAGACATTGTTGGCATATTTCTAACCTCTTAATAATGATAATTATTTATATTTATCAAGTTATATAAACTCTTTTTAATATTTATATATAATGTTTAACAAAATTATAATTCATGAGCAACTCATTTTTTAAAAGATTCAAAAAAGAAGAAAAACCTCCTGAAATCGAGGAAGAAGCTCCTGTCTGGGAAGATAGGATTTTTTGGGTTTCAACATTACAAAAAATAGCATTTCCTGTCTTAAATAATTTGGCTAAAGGTTCACTTAAAAAAAATATGCCTTTTGAATCAAATAGTTCTGAAGGACAGAAATTTTCATATTTGGAAGCCTTTGCTCGCGTTTTCAATGGAATTGCACCTTGGCTGGAATTAGGTGCAGACTCTTCTGAAGAAGGCAGGGTCCGTGAAAAATACATTAACTTGACATTGAAATCCATAGCCAATGCAGTTAATACACATAATAATGATTATATTTTTATTGTAGAACCTAAACAATCTTTAGTTGAGGTTGCTTTGTTTGCTCAAGGATTACTCAGAGCTAAAAATGAAATTTGGCTTAATTTACCAATGGATATCCAGGCAAGAATCATTCGTGAACTGAAAAATACCAGGATTATAGCGCCTTATGAAAATCACTGGCTGCTTTTTACATCAATGATTGAAGCCGCTCTTTTGGAGTTCACAGGCGAATGTGATAAGGAAAGATTAACCTATGCCATATCCAAATTCAGAGATGAGTTCTACATTGGCGATTCAATTTACTCCGATGGCGAGGACTTCGAATCAAATTATTATAACAGCTTTGTTATTCATCCGATGCTTAATGACATTTTGGCCGTGATGAGGAAATACGGTCTTCGCGATGGGGAATTTTTGGATGTGCAGTTGATGAGATCTTCCAGATTGTCTTCTCAACTCGAAAGAGTTATTTCTCCGGAAGGAACTTATCCGGTTTTAGGCAAATCCCTTGCTTATCGCTGTGGTGTTTTCCATTTGCTTTCCCAAGCGGCTTTACTGAAAATATTGCCAAGAAACATTTCACCGGCACAAGTCAGAAGCGCACTTACAAAAGTTATTCAAAGACAATTCACAGGCAATCAAAATTTCAACACAGAAGGATGGTTGATTTGTGGATTAAATGCTTCACAACTTGAACTGTGTGAAGACGATATAAATACCGGCAGCCTTTATGCATGTTGTGCTGTATTTTTAGCTTTAGGTTTAAAAGCTGACGATGTATTCTGGACCGCTCCTTTCCAGGAATGGAGCAGTTTAAAAGCATGGAACGGCAATCAAATACAACCAGACCAACCAATCAATTTTTAACTCAATTCGTATAAGTTCCCGTAATTAAACAATTTAATTTCACTTGGAACTTCTTTTATTATATTTTTAGTATCAAAAATAACGGGATTGGACATGTTTTCACAAATCAAGCTGAAATCCAGTTCTTTAAACTCGTCATGATCACATAAAATCAAAATCAAATCGGCGTCTTTTGTAGCATCATCGAAACTTAAAAAATCGGGATTGTCGATGTGTGGGTCATGAACAGCTATTTCATAATCGCCACTTAATTTGGAGATGATGTCATAAGCGGGACTTTCCCTGTCGTCACCGGTATTTCCCTTATATGAAACACCCAACAGGGCGATTTTACCCTTAGGGATTATCTTTTTAACGTAATCGCACACGAAGTCCGGCATTGAATTGTTTGTGTCACGTGCCAACTTGATGATTTTTGCAGTTTCAGGGGCTTTGGCATAGATGAAGTAAGGGTCAATTGCAAGGCAGTGTCCTCCTACACCAGGTCCCGGGGAGTGCAGGTTAACTCTTGGGTGTTTGTTTGCCATTTCAATAACGTCAAGTGCGTTCACACCAATTTCAGAACATATTTTTGCGAGTTCATTTGCAAGAGCTATGTTGACGTCTCTGAATGTATTTTCCATACATTTTGATAATTCAGCGGTTTTCGCTTCAGTCAGCATCAGGTCCCCTTTGACGAACTGGCCATAAACTTCGCTGGCCTTAACTGCACATTCGGGAGTCACCCCTCCGATTATGCGGTCATTATGGATCAGCTCTTCAATGATTCTTCCCGGAAGAACCCTTTCAGGGCAGTGGGCAAGATATAAATCTTTGCCTATTGTAAAACCTGCATTTTCAAAAATCGGTTTGATGGTCTCGTCGGTAGACATTGGAGCTATTGTAGATTCAATGATTACAGTGTTTCCCTTTTCAAGGTAAGGCAGGATTGATTCACATGCGGTTATGACATAACTCAAATCGCAGCTGTAATTTTCAACGATATATGGAGTCGGAACGGTAATTATGAAAGCGTCTGCTTTTTCTGGAGTTAGGCTGGCCTTGTATACTTCTAGTTCTACTGCCTTTTTGATGATGTCGGATATTCCCGGCTCCTCTATGTGAATTATTCCATTATTTAAGTTGTTAATCATTTCTTCTGATATATCCACTCCAACCACCTCGCAGTGGTTGCGACAGAAAAGAGCCGCCGTTGGGAGTCCTATATATCCTTGCCCTATAATACACACTTTCATAATTCTAACCCCTTTGTTTAAATATTATAATAATATTTATAAGTACTGATTATTAAAGTTTTAAGTGATTGACATGAAGATTTTAATAACCGGTTCCAATGGAATGTTAGGCCATGATTTAATCAATGTTTTAGGCAAAAAGCATGATTTAGTTCCTACAACCTCAAAAACATTGGATATAACAGATAAAAAACAAACAATTGAATATATCTGTGATAAAAAACCTGACATTGTTATTAATTCGGCAGCATACACTGATGTTGACGGCTGTGAAGAAAACCAGGATTTGGCCTACAGCGTCAATGCGCAGGGAGTTCGAAATTTGGCTTTGGCCTGTCGGGAGATTGACTGTGCTTTGCTTCATATCAGTACGGATTATGTATTTGACGGCACTGCAACAGAGCCGATACGGGAAGATGGCCAAATAGGCCCGATTAGCGTTTACGGCAAAAGCAAACTCGAAGGAGAGGAGGCAATACAGGAAATTCTCGATAAGTATTTTATTGTCCGTACAGCATGGCTATACGGTATCAACGGCCGCAATTTCCCAAAAACAATGCTTGAACTAGCCGAAAACCACAAAGAGATTAAAGTCGTATATGATGAGGTTGGAAGCCCCACATATACTTTGGACCTGGCTGAGGGAATTTCACAGCTAATCGAAACGGATTATTATGGAATATATCATCTGACCAATTCAGGGCACTGTTCATGGTGTGAGTTTGCGCGATACATCTTTGAAATATCAAAAAAAGACGTTGAAGTGATTCCGGTTACCGCATCCGAGTTTGCAAGACCTGCACCAAGACCGTCCTATTCAGTTCTGGAAAATAGAAACTGGATTGAAAAGGGGTTCAAACCACTTAGAAATTATAGGCAAGCAATAAATGAATATATTGAGTTGATTTTATGAATAAAAAGTTAATATTAATCATTGCATTAGTCATTGCGGCCTTCACTCTTTCTGCCGTAAGTGCAGGATTTTTCGATTTTCTCCACTTCGGCGATGATGACGAAGTTGGCCCGGCCGATGTTAATGTAGTCGAAGACGGCGAATACTGCACCGTTGATGAGGTGGCGGCATATATAAAGGAGTTTCATAAGCTTCCAAGCAATTACATTACAAAAGATGAAGCCAGAAAATTAGGCTGGCAGGGCGGACCGCTTAAGAAATACGCACCCGGAAAAAGCATAGGCGGAGACACATTCACAAATCGTCAGCACATCCTTCCGGACAGCGATTCAAAATACATCGAATGCGACATCAATGCCAACGGCACCGTCCGCGGAGCAGAAAGAATCGTTTACAATACAGGCAATTATAAAGTGTATTACACAAGTGACCATTACACTACATTCACAGAGGTGTAAAAATGCTCTTAGACGGTAAATTAATCAAACAAAGGGGGCATGATTATTTGATGGAAGCCCTGGATTTGCCGGATTATTACGGCAAAAATCTGGACGCATTATATGATTGCCTCACCGAAAGGGAATTTGAAATTGAACTGATCAATGCCGGTGAAGTTGATGAGGATATTCTTGAAACTTTCAGGGATGCATCAGATGAAAACGATTTATTAAAATTTAAAATAATATGAGAAATAAAAGTGATATCATGAAAGGTATAGTGTTGGCTGGCGGATCCGGGACTCGTTTGTATCCTATCACCAAGGTTATTTCAAAACAATTGCTGCCGCTTTATGACAAACCGATGATTTATTATCCTATTTCAGTTTTAATGCTAGCTGGAATCAAAGAGATTTTAATTATTTCAACTCCTAGAGACTTGCCGATGTTCAGGGACTTGCTGGGAGACGGTTCAAAGTTGGGCATTAAGTTTGAATATGCGGTTCAGGAAAATCCGAATGGGCTTGCCGAAGCCTTTATCGTAGGTGAGGATTTCATCGGCGACGATAATGTGGCGCTCATTTTGGGCGACAACATTTTCCATGGACACAGATTCACCGAAATCCTTGAAAGGGCAACTGAACTTGACAAAGGAGCTATCGTATTTGGCTATTATACAAACAATCCTGAGGCCTTTGGGGTCGTTGAATTTGATGAGGAATGGAACGTGTTGTCAATTGAGGAAAAACCCGAAAAACCGAAATCAAACTATGTTGTGCCGGGACTTTATTTCTATGATAACGACGTAATCGAAATAGCCAAAAAAGTTAAACCTTCACAAAGAGGCGAAGTTGAAATCACCTCAATAAATGAAGAGTATTTAAAACGCGGAAACCTTAAGGTAGAGTTGTTGGGCCGTGGAATGGCATGGTTGGACACCGGAACACATGAAGGACTTCTTGAGGCTGCAAACTTCATCGAAACAGTTCAAAAAAGGCAAAGCCTATACATCGCATGTCTTGAAGAGATTGCATATCTTAAAGGATACATAGGCAAGGAACAGCTATTGAAAACAGCCAAAGAACTTGAAAAGACAGACTATGGAGAATACTTATTTAACTTAGCTGAAAGGTGATTTTGATGGGCAAATTTAAATTCATTGAAACCGGAATCAAGGACATGTTCGTAGTTGAACCCACAGTTTTTGAAGATAACAGGGGATACTTCATGGAAACCTACCAGGAAAATGAATTTAAACAGGCCGGCCACGATTTAAATTTTGTTCAGGATAACCAATCAAAATCTACAAAAGGCGTATTGAGAGGCCTGCATTTACAGCTGAATTATCCTCAGGGGAAACTCGTACGCGTCATTAAAGGAAAGGTTTTCGATGTTGGCGTTGATTTGAGAGGGGATTCCCCGACCTACGGCAAATGGCATGGCGAAATATTGTCCGAAGACAATAAAAGGCAACTATACATTCCTCCGAAATTTGCCCACGGCTTTCTGGTATTGTCTGATGAAGCCGAATTCCTATATAAGTGTACGGAATTCTATCATGGGGAAGATGAAAGCGGAATAATATGGAACGATAAGGACATAGCCATTGACTGGCCGTTGGATGAAATAGACGAGATAATCTTATCGGATAAGGACAGGGAATTGAAGCCCCTTAAGGAATCTCAAATTAAATATTGGTGAGTGTCATGACAAACATTTTAGTTACAGGCGGAGCAGGCTTTATTGGAAGCAATTTTGTAAGGTACATGGTAAACAAATACTCAGATTACCATATCATCAATCTGGACGCACTTACATACTGCGGAAATCTTGAAAACTTAAGAGACATTGAGGATAAAGATAATTACACTTTTGTCAAAGGCAATATTAGGGATAAAAGCGTTGTTGATGAGCTTGTTAAAAAATCCGATTATGTAATCAACTTTGCCGCCGAAAGCCATGTTGACAGAAGCATTGAGGATCCGGAAATATTCATCAAGTCAAATGTCCTCGGAACACAGGTGCTTTTGAACGCGGCAAAGGAACACGGCGTTGACAAGTACATCCAGATTTCAACCGATGAGGTTTATGGAACTCTTGGCAAAACAGGATATTTCAAGGAAACAACTCCTTTACAGCCTAACAGTCCATATTCAGCTTCCAAAGCAGGTGGGGATTTAATCACAAGAGCCTACTTTGAAACTTTTGACTTGCCTGTAAATATTACCCGATGTTCAAACAATTATGGTCCGTACCAATTCCCTGAAAAATTGATGCCTCTGATGATTTCCAATGCATTGGAAGATAAAAAATTGCCGGTTTACGGCGATGGAAAAAATATTCGCGATTGGCTGCATGTGCATGACCACTGCACCGCAATTGACATGGTTTTGCATGATGGAAAACCGGGCGAAGTTTATAACATTGGCGGAAACAATGAAAAGGAAAACATCAACATTGTTAAATTAATTCTTGAAACGTTGAATAAGGACGAATCATTAATAGAATTTGTAACTGACCGTTTAGGTCATGATAGGCGTTATGCTATTGATTCAACAAAGATTAAGGAAGAATTGGGATGGATGCCTGAATATAGTTTTGAAACAGGCATCAGCGAAACAATCCAGTGGTATCTTGACAATCAGGATTGGATTAGTAATGTAAAAAGCGGACAATATCAGCAGTACTATGAAAAAATGTATTCCAACAGATAATATTTTACACTTGAAACATACCTCTTTGTTGTATAATGTTCAATTTATTCATTATTTTTAAAAATTTTATTAAATTATTTTTATATTTTGCTTTATTTTAATGACAGTTTTTCAGAATAATTTTTTTAAAATTTCATTCGAATAAGGATAATTTTATATATTATTATTATTTAATCTTAAATGTAGATAAATTTAAATTAATTTTGGGAAAATGGTGATTGGATGTTGGAGCAATATTTGCCTTTTGTGGGACTTATTATATTCGGAAATATTGAAAACTTGGTTTTATCTTCCCAAGGTGTTGTAGCTGGTGTCAATCCACTTAAATTAGGTATTGCAAGTTTTTTTTGTGTGGCTTTTTGGTTGCTTATCGGAACTTTAGGAACACAAACTTTTATAGAATATGTTGATTTCATTGATTTCATTGGAGGATTGGCCATTTTCATTTTAGGAGCCCAGGCAATGATTGCTTCTATCAGAGGTGAATAGTATGGATCCTGAAATTAGGCATTTTTTACCATTATTGATTTTTGGAAACATCGAAAACCTAATTTTAGCAGCTCAGGGTGTTGCAGCCGCAGTTGATCCAGTAACTCTGGCGATTTTGAGTTTTATTGCTGTACTCTGCTGGTTGCTGATTGGAACCTTTGGTACAAGATTTGCAATGAAATATGCAAGATACATTAATTTCATCGGCGGTTTGGCCATTTTCATTTTGGGTCTCCAAGCAATGCTCGAGTCACTTCCTGGAATTTTAGCATTTTTCCATTAGATTACCATGTCATATTTAAAGCATAAGGTTTATGGTTTAATTTTTAAACTGTTTAAACGCAACAACATTGAAGAGAAAAGAGTTTCTTTTATAATTGATTCTGGAGAGTCATTTAAAGGAAATTTGGATTATATCAAAAAGGAATTTGAGAAAAGAGGAGATTTCGAGTTCCACTTTTTTTACAAAGACAAGCTGTCCCCCGACAGCTTTAAAAAATTATCAAGCTCCAGATACATTTTCCTGAATGACAACTTTTTTCCCCTTGCATTCATGGAATTCAAACCTGAAAATTGCATAGTGCAGTTATGGCATGCTCCGGGAGCTTCAAAAAAATTCGGCGGGTCTGTTGATTTTGAAAGCAGGGAAATTTTAGGCAAAATCTCTCAAAAGACAGATTATCTGATCGTCACTTCCAAAAACATTATCGGATATTATAGCGAAGCATTCCAAATGCCCGAAGATAAGATCAAGCCTTTAGGCCTTCCAAGGATGGATTATTACTTTGAGGACCATGACACGGATAGGCTAAGACAGGATTTTTTCAAAAAATACGGTGTTTCTTCGGATAAGAAAATAATTCTTTATGCTCCGACTTTCAGGGATGAGGAAAGATATAACAATGTATTCGATTATCTTGATTTGGATAAGTTCAATCGGGAATTGGGGTCCGAATATGTTCTGGCCCTGAGGCTTCATCCGAAAATCAAGGACTTCTATAAACGCGACATTTCATCAGATGGCCAATATATTGATGTCAGTGATTTTGAAAGCGAACAGGAGCTGATGCTTATAAGCGATATTCTAATAACCGATTATTCATCAATAATGATTGAATTTTCCGCTTTGAATAAGCCTACCGTATTTTTCACATATGATCTGGATTATTATCTGGCTAATGAACGCGGATTTTATTATGATTTTAAAACTACAGTTCCTGGACCCATCGTCCACTCATCCGATGGGCTGATTGACGTGATAAAAAATGACGGCTTTGATAAAAGCAGGATTTCGGAATTTGTCAAGACGCAATTTGATGAAATAGACGGCCATTCATCTCAAAGAATCGTTGATTACCTGTTGAATGGAGGAAGGTAAAATGGATAATTTTAAAGTGAGCGTAATCGTTCCCGTCTACAACGCTTCACAGTATATAAGTAAAACCTTAGATTCAATAATCAGTCAGGATTTTGATGGTTTTGAAATAATAGTTGTCGATGACGGCTCAACCGACGACAGCCTTGAAATAATAAACCGCTGTTTGGCCGGCTGCAACATACCCCATAAGATAATCCACCAGGAAAATGCCGGAGTCAGCGTAGCAAGAAATGCAGGAATCGATGCGGCCGAAGGGCAATACCTTGCTTTTGTGGATGCGGACGACTACATATCAAAAAGGCATTTGTCCAGCCTTTATAACGGCAAAACCGATTTCAGCCTAACATTATACGCCAAAAAGGAAGGCGATAAATTAGTCAGTTTGGATACCTATCCGCAGGATGTGATTTCCGCTCATGATTTTATTGAAATGGAATTGAAGATGCAGATAACATTCAATTTCTTCCAGTTAATGTATAGATCCGACATAATCAAGGACAACAACATCAGATTCACCCCAGGCACGGTCTACGGCGAAGATACGGAATTCGCCCACAAGGCATTGAATCATGGTGATGAAATAGCCATCAACAATGAAGTGACCTATTATTATGTCCAACACGAAGATTCCGCAATCAAAATGACTGAATACAGGCGTTTTGACATTGTCAGGATATTTGAAGGCTTGGCAGAATTTTACAGGAAAAACAACAAGCCCGAGTTTGCAGATTTGATAATCACTTCCAGAATTCCAAAGGCGATATTCGCAAACATGAACTTCTTTTTTTACAGCGGCTATGACTTCGACGAGGTGCTGGGTAAGATGAAGGAGTTGGACCTGCTTGAAAAGATGTCCAGATTCAGGGGAGATGCCAAATTCAAATTAAAGATAAGGTTATTCTTATTAAATCCAAAGTTATACTATAAGATATGGAGAAAACTTAAAAATTCAATTGATTAACATGAAAGTTTCAGTCGTAACACCCAATTATAACGGAGAAAGATTCCTGAAAACATATTTCGAGTCACTTAACAGAGATTCGGAATGCATAGGCGAGGTTATCATAGTCGATAATGGATCAACCGACAACAGCAAGGAATACATTAAAAGCAGATCCTTTGACTTTCCCGTCAGGCTAATCGAAAACAAGGAGAATGTAGGTTTTTCCCCGGCGGTCAATCAGGGGATTAATGAAGCGCAATATGAATACATCTTTTCTTTAAATAATGACACTGAAGTTAAAAAGGGCTCCATTAAGGCATTGGTTGATTTGATCTCTAGCGATGACAGGATATTTTCACTTCAGGCAAAGATGCTTCAATACGACAACAAGGAATTAATCGATGACGTTGGAGACGAATACAATTTGCTGGCCTGGACTAAAAAGACAGGCGAAAATCACAATTCCGATGAATATATTGAAGTCCGCGAAATATTTTCTGCCTGTGCCGGAGCCGCAATGTATAAAAAATCGCTCCTCGAAGAGATAGGGATGTTCGACGACAACTTCTTTGCCTATATGGAGGATGTGGATTTGGCAGTAAGGTCAAAAATCAACGGCTATATGAATCTCTTATGTCCCCAAGCTGTCGTATATCATATTGGAAGTGCAACAAGCGGAAGCCGCCACAATGATTTTAAAGTTCGTTTAGCGGCCAGAAACAATGTTTGGGTTGTTTATAAGAATATTCCCATTCCAATGAAGATTGTTAACTTCATATTCCTGTTTTTAGGTTTTTTAATCAAATATTTATTCTTTTTAAAGAAAGGATTTGGTCCGGTTTACCTGTCAGGCATTCGCGAAGGCCTCTCCTCAAGGAGCAAAATCGAAAAGGTAAAGTTCGAATCCAAAAATACAAAAAATTATTTTAAAATCGAATACAGATTAATTATTAACACCCTTAAATTTCTAAAAAAATAATCAGTGAGTTTCATGGACCTTTCAGTTGTTATTGTAAACTATCAGACCTTCGAGTTAACTAAAAACACGGTCAACTCCATTCTGGATTATGATTATCCATTCAGTTTTGAGATATTTGTAGTGGACAACGCATCTGCAGACGATAGTTTGGCCAGATTAAGGGATTATTTCGGTGACAAAGTCAAATTCATTGCATCCAAACAGAACAACGGTTTTGCAGCCGGAAACAATCAGGCTTTAAGACTAGCCACAGGTAAATATCAGCTTCTTTTAAATTCAGACACTATTGTTTGGGAAAAAACCTTGGAAGACATCTATAACTACATGGAAAGCAATCCTGATGTTGGCGCGTGCGGCTGCAGGGTTCTTCTGGAAAACGGCGAGCTTGACAAGGCATGCAAGAGATCTTTTCCCAACGTCAAAAACTCATTTTTCAGATTGTTCCATATTCCAACAAAAAGCAAGGACGACAATTATAATTTAACGGATTTGCCGGACGATGAGGTCTATGAAATCGATTGCCTAACGGGCGCTTTCATGTTCATGAGAAAGGAAGCTCTTGACATGGCAGGCTTTTTGGATGAGACATTTTTCATGTACGGCGAGGACATCGATTTGTGTTACCGCATCAAAAAATCCGGCTGGAAAATAATCTATTACGGAAAATCAAAAATCACCCACCTGAAAGGTGCAAGCAGCAAAAAACAAAAATCCAAGTTGATATATGAATTTTACCGTGCAATGTATGTTTATTATAAAAAACACCATTCAAAAGAATCGTTTTTCCTTGTTAACTGGATAGTATATTTGGGAATTGCCCTTTTATGTGTTTTAAAACTGTTTTTAAATTTGTTTAAAAAGAAAAGTTAATAATAAATTAACTTAATATATATAATAAACTAGTTTAGGTAGTTATTATGATAAAGGAAAATCAAAGGGCATTGAATATTTTATTGGTATTAATTGACGTTCTAGTCATTATTCTATCACTCG
The DNA here is from genome assembly GCF_017406825.1 of Methanobrevibacter sp. Classification (GTDB taxonomy): domain Archaea; phylum Methanobacteriota; class Methanobacteria; order Methanobacteriales; family Methanobacteriaceae; genus Methanocatella. The sequence continues at coordinate 8,441 of NZ_JAFQXT010000011.1, read as the reverse complement.
TATGCTCTTTCTGGTTAAGGTTTAAAACCACTTTATTCGGACCTATCGGAGGACATTTGGGCTTTTTCAGTTACCTTCTATTTTTAGTTTTGGCTGTCATTCCTGTTTATCTGATATTATACTTCGGGTTTGGTCTATATAAACCACGCAGAACTTATAAAAATCTGTTTTCGGAAGCTACACAAATAATAAAGGTTAACATTCTCGCATTCTTTGTTCTGGTTTCAATACTGTTCATCATAAATCAGCCTAACTTCTCAAGAATCATGCTGTTCCTGCTTGCAGTCATAGCCACATTCTTCGGAATAATTGAGAGGTTCATAGTTAGAAGCATTCTAAAGAATTTAAGAGTCAACAACAAAAACCTAAAGCATATCCTGATTGTCGGGGACAACGATTTGGCATTCACATTCGCCCGTAAGATCCGCGCCAACCCATACCTGGGTTTTGTTGTCAGCGGATTTTTGGGAAGGGCAGACCATGTGGGAAGAGAAATCGAAGGAAGCAAAATCATAGCTCCATTTAAAGACATAGATAAGGTTCTGGAAAATAACGATTATGATAGGGTTGTTTTAGCCATTCCTTTGAAATATTATTATAAAATCAATGAACTAGTGGAGAGTTGTGAAAGAGTAGGAATCAAGGCGGAAATCATTCCGGACTATATCAGATACTTCCCGGCACAGCCGTCAGTGGACATGATTGAAGACATTCCGATCATTAATATCCGTTATGTTCCTTTGGATGATAATTTCAATAAATTCATCAAATACGCTTCTGATTACATTATATCAATAATAGCAATCATTATAACCTCACCAATCATGATTATTACAGCTATTGCTATTAAATTAACATCTCCAGGCCCTATAATCTTCAAACAGGAAAGAATGGGCTATCATGGTAAGACATTCATGATGTATAAGTTCCGCAGTATGAAAGTACAGGACCCTAATGAGGAAAAATCAGAATGGACTACACGTGACGATCCAAGAAAAACCAGAGTGGGAGATTTAATCAGAAGAACAAGCATTGATGAATTGCCGCAATTTTTCAACGTTTTAAAAGGCGATATGAGCGTTGTCGGTCCAAGACCTGAAAGGCCATTTTTCGTGGAGCAGTTCAGGGAAACAATTCCCAAATATATGGTTAAGCATCAGGTGAAACCCGGCTTGACAGGATGGGCCCAGATTCATGGATGCCGTGGCGATACTTCAATAAGAAAACGTATAGAATATGATATAGAGTATGTGGAAAACTGGCACATGGGTTTGGATTTGGGGATCATGATTAAAACCACTTTAAAGAAAAATCCGAATGCATATTAACTGTGCATTTTCACATTTGTGCACTTTGCCAATATTTATATTAAATTTTTTTGATAATATCAGTTGGGAATACTTTTCAAATGCTCTCTCTAATACTTTATATACACTATGATTATAAAATTATAATTAACTTTTCTATGAGGGGTTTGGTATGCAAGAAAAAATTTTAGAAGAATACGAAAAAGTTAAAGATATACTTTCACAAGAAGAGTTCTTAGCAGAATTGGAGAAAATAAAGTCCGATAACGATGAAATAGACTTCATCGATGATTTTGGAGCTGCTCAAATGGTAGTTCAAAATTATAAAGGCATGGATACAGACATCTTCGACAATAAAATTGAAGAAGGGTCATTTACAATGACTGAGGACCTTCAGGAAAGATATGATAAAGTCAAAAATCAAATTTCAGAAGAAGAATTTTTCACAAGAATGGAACAGTTCAGACAAAAGGAAATTGAAAACCCGTTCATGACCGATGTCAGTTTAGCCGATATGGTTGTAGGCGAATTGGTCACCGATGAAGTTGAAGTCGTTTCCGAAAAACCAGAATACAATATCGACACCATAGATAAGCTGGAAAAAGGCAGCAGGGACGTTACCATTTCAGGAAGAGTAGTTTCAATTTCAAATAAAAGGTCCTTCAAAACCCGTAAAGGTACAAGCGGCGAAGTCTGCAATGTCGAGTTAAAGGACAATACCGGCCAAATTAGAGCGGTTTTCTGGACTCAGAACATTAAATTGCTGAGACATGTCGAAGAAGGGGACATCATACAAATTAAAGAAGTTGATATTAAAGAGGGATACTCAGGACTCGAAGCCAATCTAAGACCAAGGTCCGTTGTAATCAAACTGGAGGAAGACCCTTCCAAATACCCTGCTTACGAAGAGGAAATAACAAATATTTCAGACATCGAGCCTGAAACTAAAGTCAATATAATCGCCAGAATTCTCAGAATCCCAACTATAAGAAGTTATGAGAAAAATGGAAAAGAAGGAAAAGTTGCATCACTTGAATTGCAGGACGGTTCAGGACAAATCTCTTATACATTATGGAATAAAAACGTCGAACTGATCGATGAATTGGGACTTGAAGACGGCGATACAGTTAAAATCCTTCAGGCACAAGCAAGGGAAAGACCAAATCGTGACGGAGAAAATGAAATAACACTGACACACTGGGATGGAAGAATCATCAAAGGAGATTATGACGTTCCCGAAATCGTCCAGGAATTCACACCAATCGGAGATTTAAGTGAGCAAAGGGATGTTTCCATCATAGGTATTGTTTCAAGACTTCAGGACATTAAATTATTCACAAGAAAAACCGACAACACCGAAGGAAAGCTAAGAAACTTTGACGTCAGAGACACAACCGGCGAAATTAGAGTGACAGTTTGGGGAGATGACACCGGACTGCCAATCAATAAAGGTGACATAATCAAAATCATAGGAGGAGACGTTCGCTATGATGAATATACTCAAAGTCAATACTCCATGAATACTAATTTTAATACTCAAATTACAATTAATCCACAAAACTTGTCTGTTGAAGAATTGGATGAATTGAATTCATTAAGAGAAGAGTTACACCCAACCCCTATCGGTGAAGTAGAGTTAATGGATGATGACGGCATAGAAATAGACATAATCGGCAGAATCTTATCTGTTGAAGACCCTAGAGAATTCCAACGCGACACAGGTGAAGTTGGAATGGTCCGTTCTGCAATGATTGCTGATGAATCAGGCAAAGTCAGATTATCATTCTGGAATGAAAAAGCTCAAGGGGATTATGGTGTAGGCGAAGCTTACAGAATTGAAAATGCAAGATCAAGACTAGGAATGTACAGTGTTGATTTAAATGTTGGCGGTGGTTCAAGAATTATCAGATTGTCAGAAGAAGAAGCATCTGCCATGTTTATCCCTAAATTAGAAACATTGGAAAAAGCCCTTTATGACTACAAAAAGATTTCCGATTTGGATGAGGATGAGCAGGACACAATCATCATTGGAAGAATCATCGATTTGAATGAGGTGCGCAAATTTGACAGAGACAACGGCGATGAAGGTCATGTTAGAAATATTGAGATAGCCGATGACACAGGTTCACTCAGGGTTGTTTTATGGAATGACGACGCCAAAAAAGAATATGAATTAGGTCAAGCGCTCAAAATCAAGAACCCTCGTTTAACTTTAGATATGGATAACCGTATTGAAGCCAGTGTATCAAGCGCCACTACATTATTGGATCCTAGCGAAACAGAATTGGAAAAATTACCTTCTCCGGATGAACTGATGGAGATGATTTTCGTATCCAAATCCATAGAATCATTGTCAGAGGATGATACCAATGTACACATCACTGCTGAGATTATAGAGGTGTCAACTAACAGGAACCTACTCGCAAAATGTCCTAATTGCGGTGCGGGTGTTGAGGAAGGAGAAGATGAATACATTTGCGACAACTGCGGACATGTCTTTGATGAACCGAGGTACACACTCATGATTCCTACAACCGTTTCAGATGGAACCGAAATTCAAGCTACATTCTTCGGCAATTTGGCTGAAGAACTCATAGGCATGAAGACTGATGAAATTGTCAATGCAATTGCCGACGGTTATGGAATTGAAGATAAAATTGAAGATTTAGTAAATCAAACTATTGAATTTATTGCTAATGTTAGCTTTGATCAATATTATGAAACTAGCAGGTTAAATCCTAAAAAACTATTAAAAAAATACTATTAAACAAGTGAGGAATGATTATTATGGTAGAATTAGCAGATTTACCAGGTGTTGGTGAAAAAACAGCAGAAAAATTGAAAGACGCAGGTTTTGCTGATATGATGAGATTAGCCACTGCTACTCCAAAGGAATTATCAGTCAAAGCGGAAATAGGCGAAGGTGTTGCGGAAAAAGTTATTGAAGCTGCACGTAGAGCTGAAAACATTACTTTCGAAACAGCATTGGAAGTAGATGAAAGAAGAAAAGACGTAGGACACATCACTGTCGGAAGTCAGGAATTCAACGACTTGATCGGTGGAGGAATCGAAACCCAGTCAATCACTGAAGTATTCGGTGAATTCGGATCAGGTAAAAGTCAAATTTCCCACGAATTAGCTGTTACTGTTCAATTACCAAAAGAACTTGGCGGTCTTGAAGGCGAATGCGTATTCGTCGACACTGAAAACACTTTCCGTCCTGAAAGGGTTAGACAAATTGCAGAAGGATTTGAACTTGACACCGAGCAGGTTTTAAGCAGAATTCATGTGGCACGCGCATTCAATTCAGCCCATCAAATCCTGATGGTCGATAAGATCAATGAACTCATTCAAAGCGGAGTCAATGTTAAATTGGTCATTGTTGATTCATTAATGGCTCACTTCAGAGCGGAATATGTCGGAAGGGAATCTCTTGCCGTAAGGCAACAAAAATTAAACCAACATTTGCATTCACTTCAACAAATTGCAAACACCTACAATGTTGCAATATTTTTAACTAACCAGGTTCAAGCTAAACCTGATTCATTCTTCGGAAGCCCTACAAAGGCTATCGGCGGTCACGTTTTAGGTCACGCATCCACTTACAGGATTTGGCTTAAAAAAGGTTTGGCCGGAAAAAGGATTGCACGTTTAGTGGATTCTCCTCATTTGCCTGAAGGCGAATGCGTATTTAAAATTACTAGCGAAGGTATCGTTAGTTAATTTTATTTTCTTTTTTTTCTTAACTTTTTTATACTTTTTTTACTAAATTAACATTTAATGAATGCTATTGAGATTACTATTTTGTCAATCATCATAATGATTGGAATCGGATATTTCCTTAAAAGAATAGATTTTTTAAGCGAAAAAGACATTGATCCCTTCAATAAGATAGTAATGTACATTCTAATGCCCTGCATGATTTTTCATGCAATCTACTCGGCGGACCTGTCATTGCTTTCGAAATTAAGTATTCTTCCCTTCGTTATTTTGGCCTCATCATTCATTACAGGAATTGTTTCATATTTCATTTTAAGACAATTGGGATTGGATGATAGGACATTATGGAGTGTTTTGGTTACTGTCATGATTGCCAATACGGCTTTCATGGGTTATCCGGTAACTTTAGGCATTTTTGGACAGGATGGATTTTTAAGGGCAATCTTTTGTGACATGGCTACTTTATGCATCTTTTTGATTTTGTCATTCCTGTTGATAATGAAGTTTGGCGGAACCGCAAAGGCAGCCGTTAAAAGAATTTCGTTTTTTCCTCCTCTTTGGGCGGTTATCCTTGGATTGGGGTTTAATTTCTTCAACATTCCAATAGGGCCTGTGGTTGACAATACAGTTAATTATCTGGGTCAGGGGGCCATTCCCCTAATCATGATAGCATTGGGTTTGTCGATTGACTTTTCGGCAATAAAGAGAAGCAGGTTCATGATTGCGTTCACTTCAGTCATGAAATTGGCATTTTTCCCGGCCGTCGCATTCATCATCGCTTCAAAAATCGGTTTGGTTGACCTTCAACACACTGTTTGCGTTGTCGAGGCCGCTATGCCATCCGGGATGATGTCCTTGTTACTTTCGATTACATACAAGCTTGACTATGAACTGACTTCGGACTGCATATTGATCAACACTGTAATCTCTTTGATTACACTCCCCGTGATAATTATGTTAATTTAGCCAAAAAAGTAATAATTTAAATTAACCTAAATTTATCGTTTATTAAAAAAAGTAAAATTAAACTTTATTTGAGTCAATAATGAAGATTTAGCCTTAGTTAGAAATTTAAAGCTATTTTTAAAGAGATTTTCTCTTCTCATATATAAACTTTACTCCAAGAGATTTATAAATAAGTTTATATATGTGTATTTACTACATTAGTATATCTAATACTATGTAAAAATTTATATCTATTTTTAAAATTGCAATTTTTTATATATATTAGATATTTTTCACGACTTGTACAAGGTGAATTAATATGGCAGAAGAAATAAATAATGAAGAAATTAGGATAGGTGTCTATGTTTGTCACTGTGGTGTGAACATTGGTGGAGTAGTCGACTGTCCTGACGTTGCTGAATACGCAAAGTCACTTCCAAACGTTGTATACGCAACTGACTACAAATACATGTGTTCCGACCCTGGTCAAGCTATGATCCAAGAGGACATTAAAGAGAAAAACTTAAACAGAATTGTTGTAGCAGCATGTTCCCCTCGTCTTCACGAACCTACATTCCGTAGATGTGTAGAAGAAGCTGGATTAAACAAGTTCTTATTTGAATTTGCAAACTTAAGGGAACAAGACTCCTGGGTACACATGGATTTACCTGAAGAAGCTACCGCAAAAGCTAAAGACTTAACACGTATGGCTGTTGCAAAAGCAAGATTACTCGAACCATTAGAAGCTACCAAAGTAGCAGTAGATAACAAAGCATTAGTTATCGGTGGTGGAGTCGCTGGTATCCAAACTTCCTTAGACTTAGCTGACATGGGCTTCAAAACCTACGTTGTAGAAAGAAACCCAACCATCGGTGGAAGGATGGGACAATTAGATAAAACATTCCCTACTCTTGACTGTTCAATGTGTATCTTAGCACCTAAGATGGTAGACTGTGCAAAACACGAAAACATAGAATTGATTTCCTATGCAGAAGTTAAAGAAGTTGACGGATTCATCGGAAACTTCACTGTAAAAGTTGAGAAAAAACCTAGATACGTAGACGAAGCATTATGTACTGGATGTGGATCCTGTCAAGAAGCTTGTCCTATCGAAATACCTAACTACTACGACGAAGGTGTCGGTATGGTAAAAGCTGCATACATCCCATTCCCTCAAGCTGTACCATTATGCGCTACAATCGACAAAGACTACTGTATCGAATGTAACTTATGTGTACAGGCATGCGGACCTGAAGCAATCGACCACAACCAACAACCTGAAATCATCGAATTAGAAGTTGGTACTATCGTTGCTGCTATCGGTTACGACCCATTCGACCCATCCGGAATTTACCAATACGGATACGGCCGTTTCTCAAACGTAATCACTGCTATGGAAATTGAAAGGATGATTAACGCATCCGGTCCTACCGGAGGACACGTTGTAAAACCTTCCGACGGTATCGAACCTAAACGTGTAGCATTCATCCACTGTGTAGGTTCAAGAGATGAACAAATCGGTAAACCATACTGTTCCAGAGTATGTTGTATGTACTCCATGAAAAACGCTCAATTATGTATTGACCACGAACCTGATACCGAAGTAACCTGTTACTACATGGATATCCGTTCATTCGGTAAAGGATACGAAGAGTTCTACAAAACATCTCAAGAAAAATACGGTATTGAATTTATCAGAGGTAAACCTGCACAAATCTTCGAAAACGATGATTTAACCTTAACTATCAGAGCAGAAGACACTTTACTCGGCAAAGTAACCGAATACACTTACGACTTAGTCGTATTAAGCGTTGGTCTCGAACACTCTGCAGGATCTGACGAACTCAGACAAACTCTCGGTCTTTCCAGATCTGCAGACGGATTCTACATGGAAGCTCACCCAAAACTCAGACCTGTTGACACCTTAACTGACGGTGTTTACATTGCTGGTGTAGCACAAGGTCCTAAGGATATTCCTGACTCCGTAGCACAAGGTTCAGCTGCTGCATCCAGAGCAGCTATCCCAATGGCAAAAGGAGAAGTAGAAATCGAACCTATTATTGCATCCAACGACGAAACCGTTTGTGGTGCTTGTCAAGTATGTGTTGAATTATGTCCATTCGACGCTATTTCAATCGCAACCGGTGTAGGCGGAAAAGAATTTGCACAAATCAACTCCGCATTATGTAAAGGATGTGGAACCTGTGTAGGTGCATGTCCATCTGGTGCAATGAACCAACAACACTTCAAAACCGAGCAAATTATGGCACAAATCAGTGCTGCTCTTGAAGACTTAGGTAAATAGATTTAGAGATTAATTTCTCTATTTCTTTTTTTTCTTTTTTTTTAAATTCAGAATTTCTCAAAATTTATATGCTATTTTTTACATAACTATTGTTATTAAATGAGGAATCTACATGAACCATAATCCAAAAGTGCTGTTATACATATTGATGCTTTCAACAATGG
>NZ_JAFQXT010000004.1 GCF_017406825.1 Methanobrevibacter sp. | reverse complement strand
GGCTATAGATAACGGAGATTTTGTTAGAGTAAACTTTACTGGTAAAATAAAAGACACAGAAGACGTATTTGATACTACTTATGATGAAATTGCACAAGAAGCAGGAATTTTTGAAGAAAAGAAAACCTACAAACCAATCCCAATTGTTGTAGGAGGAAACCACTTATTGCCTGCTATTGAAGAAGCAATCATCGGATTAGAAGAAGGAGACAAAAAAACTATTGAAGTGGATTCCGAAAATGCATTCGGCCCTAGAGACCCTTCCTTAATTCAATTAGTGCCTATGAGAGAATTCAAAAAACAAGGCATGACTCCATTCCCAGGAATGAAAATCCAATCTGAAGGAGCAACAGGTAAAATCTTAACAGTTAACGGTGGAAGAGTAAAAGTTGACTTCAACCATGAATTAGCAGGAAGAGACCTTGTTTACGATGTTGAAGTAACTGAAATCATCCAGGACGAAGAGGAAAAAATCAAAAGCATGATCGAGTTACATTATGCTAATCCTAATGTTGACATCGATAAAACCGAAATTGACATCGTTGACGGTGTTGCAAACATCAAATTGGATGAAATGTCCAAATTCGACCAACAGTCCTACATGGACATTACCTTTGCAAGATTCAGAATTGCTAAAGACATTTGGGACAACATCGATGAGATTACAAAAGTCAATTTCGTAGACGCTTTCGAGAAAAAAGAAGAAAGCGATGATGAAGAAGACGAAGAATAGGTCTTCTTTTAAATTCTTTTTTTATCCTGGATTGCTACAATTCCAGGAATATCTTTTACTTTCAATTCAAAAACGGCTTCCATGCCCTCATTTTCAAATAAAACACATTTCTTTTCCAAAACTTTGCTTGTAAGCAATGCTGCCACTGGAGGCGTTATTACAAAAATGGAATTGTTTTCAGCCAACGCATCGGCTGTCTTTTCACTGAGCATCCCCTTTCCGATATGGATTTTGACGCCTGCCTTGCTTAACGGCTCAATTGAGGATTCAATTTCAAGTTTGCTGCTTGTTGTTGGGGCGATTCCCGCATCGCTAAATGCGGTGTGCATTATTGCCGCTCCCTTCAAATCAAAAGGCACTTCATCTTTTCTAATCAGTTCAACAAGTTGTGGAAGCGCCGCATCACGGCCAGTATATATTGTTCCCGAAATGCTGATTTGGTCACCGACTTTAAGTTGGGATATTTCATCATCACTGATGGGAGTGGTTAAATCTTTCATGATTATTATTATTTTTTTATTTTTTATTAAGTTTTTTCAATTTATAATGATTTTTCATAAGATATTTAAATGCTTATTAACATATATAATTCATATTCTATCTTAATTTATTATAGAATTTATAGGAGATTATAAATTGATAATTATTGATGAAAATTTATGTAAAGGATGCCACCTTTGCTTATTCATGTGTTATAAGAATGTATATGCTATATCTCCGGAAATAAACAGGAAAGGGGTTCAATTGCCTTTTGTCAAGTTTGAAGAGAGATGTACCAATTGCGGAACATGTGAAGTGGCATGTCCGGATCAGGCTATTGTACTTGACATTCCGGATAACTGGTGGATGGATAAAGACAAAGACATTAATTTTAATCCACACTTTGCAAAAGGGAGAAAGTAGGTGTTAGGAAATGACTGAAGAATATTTTATTCAAGGAAATGAAGCATGCGCTAAAGGAGCAATAGCTGCAGGTTGCAGATTTTTTGCAGGTTACCCTATTACTCCGTCCACTGAGATTGCCGAAACATTAGCACATGATTTGCCGAAAGTTGGCGGTTCTTTTGTCCAGATGGAAGATGAAATCGCTTCCATGGGCGCCATTATCGGTGCTTCTTGGGGTGGAACCAAATCAATGACTGCAACTTCCGGACCGGGCTTATCTTTAATGCAGGAAAATATTGGTTATGCATTTTTAACCGAAACTCCACTTGTAATCTGTGATGTTCAAAGAGGTTCTCCTTCCACAGCTCAGCCAACAATGGGAGCTCAAGGAGACATGATGCAAGCACGTTGGGGTTCTCATGGTGATTATGAACCTATCGCACTGTCCCCGGCAAGTGTTGAAGAATTTTTCTATTTCACAATCAGGGCATTTAACCTTGCTGAAGAGTACAGGGTCCCAGTATTTTTGATGGCTGATGAAACAATGGGACATATGAGAGAGAAAATGATAATAGATGAGGAAAAAATCAACATTGTTCCTCGTAAAATGCCTGAATTGACTGATGATTATTTGCCGTTCGAGCATGTTGAAAATGGAACCACACCAATGCCTGCATTTGGTGAAGGATTCAAAGTTCATATTACTGGATTAACTCATGATGAAAGAGGTTATCCGGACACAAACACTCCCGAAACTCATAGCAGACTTGTTAAAAGGTTATGCGGCAAAATTTTAAACAATAGAGATAAAATTTCATCTGTATTCTCCCAATTCTGTGATGATGCAGACACTGTTGTAATCTCTTATGGATCTCCTATAAGGGCGGTTATCGAAGCTGTTCTTAAAATAAGAAAAGAAGGTAAGAAGGTAGGTTATATTAAAATAGATACTCCATGGCCGTTCCCTGAAGAACAGGTTCTTGAATTAACACAGGGCGCAAAAAACGTCATTGTCGTTGAAATGAACCTGGGACAAATGTATTGGGAAATTGAAAGATTGCTGAAAGAACAGAACAATGTTCATTTCATGGGCAAAATTGGAGGATTGCTGCCGACACCTGATGAAATTATTTCAAAAATAAATGAAGTGGAGGGAAAATAATGTCAGAAGAAAAAACCAACAGATTTCTCCCATATTTGAGAGAAGAAAGACTTCCTCATATCTTCTGTCCGGGCTGTGGAAATGGAGCAGTAATGAACGCTTTTCTAGCAGCTATGGAAAAGGCAGAAATGGATTTCGACAATATTGCGATGGTTTCCGGAATTGGTTGTTCCTCAAGAATTCCAGGTTATCTAAAATGCGATTCTCTTCACACCACTCACGGACGCGCATTAACATTTGCAACCGGTTTAAAGATAGCCAATAAAGATTTGGACGTAGTTGTATTCAGCGGAGACGGTGATGCGGCATCCATCGGTGGAAATCATTTAATTCATGCTGCCAGAAGAAATCTGGATATCACTATAATATGTATTAACAACAACATTTATGGAATGACCGGAGGTCAGGTCAGCCCTACATCTCCAAAAGGCATTGTTGCAACAACAGCACCTTATGGAAATTATGACACTCCATTCAAATTAGCCGAACTTGTTGCAGGTGCGGGTGCAAGCTATTCCGCTAGATGGACTACAGTCGAAATGGAAAATCTGGTATTGTCCATTAAGACAGCATTAAAAAATCCAGGATTTTCATTTGTTGAAGTGGTTACTTTATGCCCAACTTACTTCGGCCGTAAAAATAGGCTTAAGACCCCAACCGCTATGGCTGCAGTAATGAAAGCAAATACAGTTTACAAATCCGCTGCAGATAGAATGAGTGAAAAAGAATTGAAAGACAAAATTGTTGTTGGAGAATTTGCCAATAAACAAAGGGATGAACTCAGCGAAGTACTTGATAAATTTAGTATTGAGAATTCAGGAGGAAAAACTCTTGTCAATTCCGCATACAAAACAGAATTTTAGGTGAATAATATGAGAACAGAAATTAGAATTTGTGGATTTGGAGGTCAAGGCATTATCCTTGCAGGAATTATTTTAGGTAAGGCTGCAAGTTTATTTGATGGAAATGAAGCTGTTCAGACTCAATCCTATGGCCCCGAAGCTCGTGGAGGAGCTTCTAAATGCGAAGTTGTCATTGACAACAAACTGATCGAATATCCTAAAGTTCAAAATCCCGATATTTTAATAGCAATGTCTAATGAGGCGTTACTTAAGTATATCGATGATTTAAAAGATGAGGGCACTTTAATTGTTGATCCCGGAACAACTGACGTTGATGAAGTCAGGGACTTTATTGACGAACATAATATTAAGGTTTATGAAGCTCCGGCTACACAGACCGCAATGGAGGACATAGGTCTTAAAATCGTAGCGAATATTGTTATGGTTGGAGCAATTACAAAAATTTCTAAAGTCATATCAAAAGAGGCTGTTATTAAAGCGGTTGAGGATAGTGTTCCTAAAGGAACTGAAGAAAAGAATATCGCTGCTTTTGAAGCCGGATATGCTTTAATTGAGTAAGGTGTTATAATGAGATTTTTTGAAAATGTAGCAAAACAAATTTTTAATGATGAGGGGATTCCAATTCTTGAAGGTCATGTGGTTTACTCTCCTGAAGAGGCCATGTCCGTATTTTCTGAAATGGAAGTTCCCGTTGTAATCAAGGCCCAGGTTTTAACTGGCGGCAGAGGCAAAGCCGGTGGGGTTAAATTCGCAAATAACCCTGGTGAAGCATTGAAAGTTGCCGACGAAATCCTAGGAATGGAAATTAAGGGCGAAAAGGTAAAACACCTTTTAATTGAAGAAAAAGCCGATATAATTAATGAATTTTTCGTAACAGTGTCCGTTGATAGGGGTGCTAGAAGACCTGTAATCCTTGCAAGTAAGGAAGGGGGGGTTGAAATTGAAAACTTGGCTAAAACCAATCCTGAAAAAATCATTAAATATTATCCGAATCCTTTACTTGAATTCTTACCATATGAAGCTCGTGAAATCGCACGTAAAATGGAAGTTCCGTCCGAACTGATCTCTCCAATTGGAGACATTATCTGGAAATTGTATAAGGTGTTTACCAAATACGATGCGGACACAGCTGAAATCAACCCATTGGTACTGACCCCTAAAGGGGTTATAGCCGCTGATGCGAAACTTGTCGTTGAAAACGATTCCTTATTCAGGCATCAGGACCTGGTTGAAAGACTACACTATAAAAAGAAAGCTGTGGACTTTGTTCAATTAGATGGGGATATCGCCGTAATAGGTAACGGTGCAGGTTTGACATTAACTGCAATGGATATGATTAAGCTTAATGGTGGAGAACCGGCCACATTCTTGGATATCGGTGGTGGCGCTTCCGAACACATTATCAATCAGGCATTAAACATCGTTTTAAACTATGATCCTGTAAAAGTGGTGTTCCTGAATGTTTTAGGTGGTATTACTAAGGCTGATGATGTGGCCCGCGGTGTAATCAAGGCTTTGGAACAGGCTGACCGTAAGGTGCATATCGTTATCAGATTGACAGGTACCAATGAAAAAGAAGGTCAAAGACTTTTAGAGGAAGCAGGCATTCCATTCGAAACATCTATGGAAAAGGCTGCCCGTAAAGCCGTTGAGCTTTGTGAAGAATTAAAGGCTGAAGGCAAATAATTTTGCTATATTAAAAAATCAATTAACACTAAAAAAAAGAGTTAGATGTATCTGGAAGTTTTCATTCGAGCAGTACGACTCGACTGACTTCAGATTCATTTACTAATTCTTTACCACATGCATCACCAATTTTTGCAGCGAAATCTTTGATTTCGTCAAATGTAGGCATATTTTCCAAGGTTAGTCTTTCACGTGAGGAGCCCACATACATATATGCCTTGATTTCGACATAATCGGGGTCGGCTTTTTTTATTAATTTCCCATACTCTTCAGGGTTTTCCATATTTTTTCCCTTAACGCAGGTATTCCTTATGCATGTGCGTGAATCAAAACTGGCCAAGGTTTCAAGTGATTCATTTAAATTGCTCCAAGCATCATTTATTCTGGGTCTGCAGACTTCCTTGTATATTTTCTCGCAAGGTGCATCCAAGGAAAGGTACAGTTGATAGGGATCGTTTTCCAGATTGCGCAGTCTGTCAACGCACTGCCCGTTACTTACCACAAATGTTGTAAAGTCGCGGCGATTGAACTCGCCAATCAGCTCATCAATCTTAGGATAAAGAGTAGGCTCTCCCGCAAGGGATATTGCGGCATTTGTCGGATTTGTCATCTCTTCCAATTTCTTTTTGTTTGCTTTGCCATTTCCATAATAGCCGCATAATAAATTATTTTGAGCTTTAATGGCTTCGTCAACTATGACCTTTGGCTCATCATACTCCTCATCTTCCCAGCTTGTCTGCGTGTATGTCAAATCTCTCCAGCAGAATTCACATTCCTGCTGGCAGTTTGGTACTGCAGGAGACATTTGCAGGCATCTGTGGGACTGAATGCCATAGAACTTTTCCTTATAACAAACGCCTTTGTCAACTAGGCTCTGGCGTGTCCAGTGGCATGTTTTTACAGCCGCATGGCCATGCTTGCCGACGAACCTATATCCGCTTTTTTCCAATTTTTCGATTTGGCTTTTATTGAATGACATAAAATCAGATTAATTTATAGCTCTGATACTATATACATTTTACACTTTCAAATCTAAATCAAAAATTTATTAATAATGTTCTCTATATATTTAATTAAAAAGTTATTGTGGGAATTATTATGGACACTCCAATTGTAATATTAAACTATAAAACTTATTTGGAATCAAGTGGTTTAAATGCTTTAGAACTTGCACATGACTTGGAGCGTGCTGCTAGCGAATCTGGAATTACCATGGTTGCAGCGCCTCAAACAGCAGATATCTATAGGATTAGCGAAGAGACCTCAATCCCTATTTTCGCACAGCACATAGATGCAATTTCTCCCGGAGGACACACCGGTTCTAACTTAATCAATACTTTAATCGAGGCTGGAATTAGCGGATCTTTAATAAACCATTCTGAAAACAGGATGAAACTTGCAGACATTGCTGAAGTAATAAGATTATGCGGGGAAAATGAAATCGAATCATGCGTATGCACCAATAACATAGAAACCTCAAAAGCTGTCGCTGCTTTAAATCCTGTTGCTGTGGCTGTCGAACCTCCTGAACTTATCGGCACAGGCATTCCAGTTTCCCAGGCACAACCTGAAGTTGTCGAAGATACAGTTAAGGAAGTCAAAGCAATAAATAAACATGTTAAAGTATTATGCGGAGCAGGTATTACAACTGGTGACGATATGAAAGCAGCTATGGATTTGGGTGCTGACGGAGTATTGCTCGCATCCGGAATTATAAAAGCTGAAAACCCTAAAGATGCTTTACTTGATTTGGTAAGTAAATTATAGAGTGAGAAAATGGCTAAAGAATTTAATACAATCGATGATTTTGACGTTGAAGATAAAACAGTTCTTGTAAGGATAGATATCAACTCCCCTGTGGACCCAAGTTCAGGAATTATCTTGGATGACACTAGATTAAAACTACATGCTCAAACAGTTAAGGAGCTGTCAAATAAAGGCGCGAAAGTTGTATTGCTTGCCCACCAGTCACGTCCCGGCAAAAAGGATTTTTCAACATTGTCCCAACATGCCGATGCTTTGTCTGATATTTTAAATTTAAGGGTGAAATATATTGATTCATTATTTTCCAATTCTGCAAAAGAAGCGATTAAATCCTTAAGACCTCATGAGATTCTCTTACTTGAAAATGTAAGGTTTTTCTCAGAGGAAACTCTTTCAAGAACTCCATTGGAACAATCCAAAACACATCTTGTAAGTCAACTGTCTCCTTTAATCGATTATTATGTCAATGATGCATTTGCAGCCGCCCACAGGTCTCAGGCATCATTAGTCGGATTTACAGTCAACACTCCTTCCGCTGCCGGAAGAGTGATGGAAAAGGAATTGACCGTAATTCAAGACGCACTTGATAATGTGGAGCATCCATGCGTATTTTTACTTGGCGGAATGAAACCGGAAGACTCCATAGATGTTATGGAGAATGTTTTAAGTAATGGAACAGCCGATTCAGTTTTAACAACAGGTATTGTTGGAAATATAGTATTATGGGCTTCCGGAGCAGATATTGGTGAAGTCAATAGGGAATTCATCATAAGTAAAGGATATGAGGATATGGTTGCCAGGTCCAAAAAGTTAATTGATGAATTCGGCGATAAGGTAAAATACCCTATTGATGTGGCCTGCGAAATCGAGGGGGAGAGAAAGGACATTGATAATAATGAAATCCCTAATGAAGCTATTTTCGATATTGGTGTGAAGACTATCGCATTTTATGCAAAAGAAATAAGGGACGCCAAATATATCTTTGCCAATGGTCCTGCCGGAGTATTTGAAGACCCTAAATTTGCAATGGGTACAGAAGATTTGATAAATGCAATGGCAAATTCCGATGGTTTTACATTAATCGGAGGCGGACACATCGCTGCGGCTACATCAGGTCTCGGTTTAGAGGAGTATATGAGTCACTTGAGCAGTGGTGGCGGAGCTTGCATAAGCATGCTCGCCGGTAAAAAATTGGCAGCCGTAGAAGCTTTAAAAAATAGTAAAGATTAGCTATTAAATATTTTTAATAGCTTTTCGGAAGATTTTTTAGGTTCATCTGAGCTCATTATTGCACTTACAACAGATAGTCCTGCAATTCCAGTATCAACCAGTTCATGGGCATTTTCTAGTGTTATTCCTCCAATTGCCACTACAGGAATATCAATTGAATCCACAATTTCTTTTAAATCGTTTTTTGTAATTTTTGGTGCATCGTCCTTGGTTGCGGTTGGGAATATTGCTCCGGATCCAATGTAGTCCGCACCATCTTTTTCCGCTTTTTTTGCTTCATCAATTGTTGCGGCTGAAACACCTACAATCTTATCCTGGCCCACAAGCTTTCTTGTAACGTCACACGGCATGTCTGATTGGCCGACATGAACCCCATCCGCATCGATTGCAAGAGCAACGTCAACCCTGTCGTTGATTATTAAGGGGACACCGTATTTTGAGGTGATCTTTTTCACTTTTAAAGCAAGGTTATAAAAGTCAAGTGTATCTGCGGTTTTTTCTCTAATCTGAACTACACTGACCCCTCCTTTAATGCCTTCTTCTATTGTTCTTAAAAATTTTTCCACATCATCACTTCTGTCTGTGACTAGGTAGAGTGATAAGTCTAATTTTTTCATAATATCTTAATGTTTGATTCGTTGATTAGGGTTTCGCTATTGGTTTTATAGAGATAATCAATCAAATATGTTCTGAATGAACCGGTTCCCTCATTTTTTTCATCTACTTTGGCTCTTGCTTTTTCACCAGCAATGTTCATTGCCAGAATTGCTATGAGGCTTCCATCAAATGGATTTGACCCTCCAATACAGCTTCCAACGATTGATGATAACATGCATCCGCTTCCTGTGATTAATGGCATCATGTCATCCCCATTGTCAATCGCTACGGTTGTTGTTCCGTCACTTAGGATATCGATTGGACCGCTGGCCAGAATCACTGTGTTCAATTTTTCAGCAAGGCTGCAGATCAAATCTCCATTTGCTTTCAGGTTTTTGTAAGTGATTATGTCATCAGCATTAACGTCAACGCCCTTTGCGGTGTTGCTTTCATCTAGAACTCCTACTAATTTTGCAATTGCTTTAATTTCACTGATGTTGCCTCTTATTGCGGTGATATCATAATTTTCAATTAAATCCAAGGTTGTTCTGTTTCTAAGTTCGGTTACACCGACACCCACAGGGTCCAAAACGATTGGGGTGTTTGTTTTATTCGCAGTTTCGGCACTGATTTTCATTGATCTGATTTGGTTTTTGCTTAACTTTCCAATGTTGATAACGAGCACATCTGCGATTGTAACGACTTCTTCCAACTCTTCAGCATCTTCCGCCATAAATGGAGAACCGCCTATTGCAAGAACTGCATTTGCGCAGTCGTTTATTGTCACTGAATTGGTTATGCAATGTGTCAAAGCATTTTTTTCTTTTATCTTTATTAGGGTACTCTCGATTTTATCGAGTAATTCGTTTTCATAATTTGTCATGATTATTAATTATAAATTTTTTATTATTTAAATTTTTTACAAAATGGTCCATTTCATCGTAAAGTATTTAAGTGATATTTAATATAATTTGTATTGTTCTACAATATTGACATATTGCCTCGGTGGCTCAGTCTGGTAGAGCGCGAGACTTGTAATCTCGTGGTCGCGGGTTCAATTCCCGTCCGGGGCTTATTTATCAATAACATTTTTCTATTTTCTGTTATTTTGTATAGTTTATAGAAATGTTTATATACTTGTAAATTTATATTATAATTAGTATGTTATCTACATACATTTTGTGTGTGGGTCCGTAGGGTAGCTTGGTCGATCCTTTGGGCTTTGGGAGCCTGAGACTCCGGTTCAAATCCGGGCGGACCCATTTGCCCGCCTTAGCTCAATTTGGCAGAGCGTTGGACTGTAGATCCAAATGTTGCTGGTTCAAGTCCGGCAGGCGGGATTTCTCAATTTATTTATTTGAAGTCATATACGATTTTGGTGAAAATATGCCTATTTTCCGCAATCTTTATATATGATGAAAATTAGATAATTTGATAGTGTATAATTACTATTACCGATATGCCCTGGTGGTGTAGGGGCTATCATGTGGGCCTGTCGAGCCCGCGACTCGGGTTCAAATCCCGGCCAGGGCGCTCATATCAAAATAGTAATTAAGTCGTATAGGCCTGTAGCTCAGTCTGGCAGAGCGCCTGGCTTTTAACCAGGCGGCCGCGGGTTCAATTCCCGTCAGGCCTGTTTCTAATTTTATATTTTAACTTTTCTATTTGGAGGAAATAATTTGAAAATCGATATTCAAAACCATATGCTCGTACCAAAGCATGAAATCATGACTGAAGAAGAAATTTCAGAAGAATTTAGTGACGTGGATTACGATTTTAAAGACCTTCCTAAAATCAAATCTAAAGATCCTGTTGTGAAAGCTATAGGTGCAGAACCAGGAAATGTCTTAAGAATTACCCGTGAAAGTCAAACCGCCGGGGAATTTATAACTTATAGGATTGTAGAAGATTAATATAATTTTAGAGTGTGAAATTTAATATAGTATAATTTCTGTATTTTTTTGTTTTTTTAGAAATTCATTATAATAAATTTAGAACTTAGTTTGAGAGGAATTATCTTAGGAGATAGTTATGAGTAAATTAAGAATAATGATTAAATGAATTAGTTAATGTTAGGTTAATCCTAATTGTTTTTTATTTTTATTTAGTTAATTATTTTTATAGCGTACGTAATGCTGGAGGATATCCATGACAGAGAATAATTGGAAATTAGTTGATGCATTTTTTGATAAATATGATTTGGTGGATCACCATATAAAATCATACAATGATTTCGTGAATAATAGGATTCAGAATATCATTGATATTACTGAACCTATCACTTTGGAAGATGGCAAATACACTTTAAAAACTGGTAAAGTACGTATTGAAAAACCATCCAACAAAGAAGCCGACGGTTCACGCAGTGAAATTGATCCAACTGAAGCAAGACTTAGAAACTTAAATTATTCAGCGGACATGTACCTTGAAATGGCCTTAATTGAAGAAGGAGAAGAAAATGTGGAATTGGAAGAAGTATACATCGGCGAATTACCTGTAATGCTCAAATCCGACATTTGCCATCTCAACGGTCTCAGTGCTGAAGAATTGATTGAAAAGAATGAAGACCCTCAAGATTTGGGAGGATACTTCATTGTCAACGGTTCTGAAAGGGCTGTTGTAACAATGGAAGAGATTGCTCCGAACAAAATCATTCTTGAACGTCTTGACAAGCCTGAAGACAGACATGCAAAAGCAGTCGTAACTTCAATCAAAAGTGGTTTCAGAGCAAGGATCACCTTGGAATATAAAAAACCACGTAAAAATGGAGTATTTTTAAGAATTTCATTCCCTTACCTTCCTGGTGAAATTCCATTAGTTATCTTATTAAGGGCTCTCGGATTATCTACAGATGAAGAGATTATTACCGCAATTTCCGACGATAATAATTTCCAGATGATGATTGCAGATGATTTGCAAGTCTCTACCGAAGCATTAAAATTGGACCAAAGCGAAATGGACGGAATGGACTACGAAGAAAGAAGAGAATATTTACGTCTTGCGGCCATCAAATACATAGGTAATAAAGTGGCCAGAAACATGCCTAATGATTATCGTATTAAAAGAGCCCGTGATGTTGTAAACCGTTATCTTTTACCTCACATGGGCACCGAAGAAGAAAGATGTTACGACAAGGCTATCTACTTGGCTGAGATGACTGAAATGCTGTTGGAAGTTATCGAAGGAAAAAGAGAACCACACGATAAGGACCATTACACTAACAAAAGACTCAGAGTTTCTGGAGATTTAATGGAAGATTTATTCAGAGTCGCTTTTACAAACTTGACCAGAGATATGAGTTACCAACTTGAAAGAAGCCTTTCACGTGGTAAGGAACTTTCAATCAAACAGGCAGTTCGTAGTGATGTTTTAACCGAGAACATTAAACATGCAATCGCTACCGGAAACTGGGTTGGTGGAAGAGCTGGTGTAAGCCAACTTTTAGATAGGACAAGTTACATGGGAACCCTTTCTCACTTAAGACGTGTAGTATCCCCATTAACAAGAAGCCAACCTCACTTTGAAGCAAGAGATTTGCACCCAACCCAATTTGGTAAAATATGTCCAAACGAAACTCCGGAAGGACCTAACTGTGGTTTGGTAAAGAACTTGGCTTTATTATGCAACATTTCCGAAGGTTCCGATGAACAGGAAATTATTGATGTTATTGAAAGAATGGATGTTGAGTTGATTTAAGGGAGGTGAAATGTTGTCAGAAAATATTAAAAGACCTACTACTGAAGAAAGAAAAGCATTTCATTACTTTGGTTTTGATGCAATAGTTCCATTTAAACATGTTAAGGATAGGATTGATGAATTGAAAGAACATGCTGAAGACGGCAAATTAGCAGAAAGAATTCTTGAACATGCGGAACACATTGAATCTTATTTTGATGATCAGGAAATGAGAAATGACGAAACAATATTTAAAGGATTTAATAAGGATAAACGCAGAAAAAAATGGGAATCTTACAAAAAGGATTTCAAAGGTTTCGAATTTTCAACTGAAGTAGCTATTGAACCTGTTGAAGAAGAAACTATCGAATCAGCTGATGAAGAACTTGTTGATGCAGTAGAACCAACAGAAGATGAATCAGGTGAAATTGAAGTCGCCGAAGAAGAATCCATTGAAGTAGTCAATGAAGATGAATCCGGCGAAATTGAAGCTGCTGATGAGGAAACCGATGAAATTGAAACTGCCGAAGAAGGATCCATTGAAGTAGTCAATGAAGATGGATCAGGCGAAATTGAAGTTGTCAGAATAGAACCTAAACCTAACCAAACTAAAATCTATATCAATGGTGAACTTTTAGGTTATTGTGAAGACCCAGAAAACTTCACTCAGGAAATGAGAGAAAAAAGGAGAAACGGTGAAGTTTCCCATGAAATGAACATTACCTATTATAAAGACAATAATGAGATTTATATATTCAATGACCCTGGTAGAGCTAGAAGGCCATTAATCATTGTAAAAGAAGGAGTTCCTCTTTTAAAAGAAGAACACTTAAACAAAATTGCTAATGGCAAACTCAAATGGGATGATTTAATTGAGAAAGGACTCATTGAATACCTTGATGCTGAAGAAGAGGAAAATTCATATATTGCAATGAGTTTGGCTGACTTAAATGAGGAACACACTCACTTAGAAATTGACCCGGCAACCATGCTCGGTATCTGTGCAGGAATTATTCCATTTTCAGACCACAACTCTTCTCCAAGGAACACAATGGAAGCGGGTATGACAAAACAGGCTTTAGGGTTATATGTTTCCAATTATGCATTACGTACCGATACAAGGGCACACCTATTGCACCACCCACAAACTCCAATTGTAAAAACACGTATCATCGATTCAACCAATTACGACTTAAGACCATCCGGTCAAAACTTTGTTGTAGCATTAATGTCATACGAAGGATACAACATGGAAGACGCAATGGTCATCAACAAGGGATCTCTGGAAAGAGGATTAGCAAGATCATCATTTTTCAGGTCATACGATACTTCAGAAAAAATGTACGCCGGGGGTTTATCCGACCACTTCGAAGTACCTGACAAAAATGTAAAAGGATACAGATCTGAAGAGGTATACAGAAACCTGGACGAAGACGGTGTTGTAAATCCGGAATCCGAAGTTGAATCTGGTGACGTATTAATCGGTAAAACTTCACCACCTAGATTCTTGGAAGAAAACTTAGGCACCATTGCAGATAAAAGAAGAGAAACTTCAGTAACCGTAAGACACGGTGAAAAAGGTATTGTTGATGCAGTTCTTTTATCAGAGACTGTAGAAGGTTCAAGATTAGCTAAAATCAGAGTAAGAGATACCAGGCAACCTGAATTTGGTGACAAATTCGCATCAAGACACGGTCAGAAAGGGGTTGTTGGTTTAATATTATCTCCTGAAGATGTGCCATTCACAGAATTCGGTGTTGTGCCTGATTTAATAGTCAATCCTCACGCTATTCCATCCAGGATGTCTATCGGTCAGGTATTGGAAATGGTTGCAGGTAAGGCAGGTTGTCTTGAAGGAAAACGTGTAGATGCAACTCCATTCAACCAAACACTTGAAGATGAAATCAAACAGCAATTGATAGACAACGGATTTGAATCAGCAGGATGTGAATCTTTATACAGTGGAGTAACCGGTGAAAGAATCGACGCTGAAATCTTCGTCGGTGTTGCATATTACCAAAAACTACATCACATGACCACTGATAAAGTTTACGCCCGTTCAAGAGGTCCTGTACAAGTGCTTACACGTCAACCTACCGAAGGTAGAGCACGTGAAGGTGGATTAAGATTCGGGGAAATGGAAAGAGACTGTCTCATCGCACACGGTGCAGCATTAACCCTAAAAGAAAGACTTCTTGACGAATCCGACAAATATGACGCAATTGTCTGTGAAAATTGTGGAATGTTGGCAGTATATGACAAGAATAAAAATAAAAAATACTGTCCTATTTGTGGAGACGTAGAAACTTATCCGGTTGAAATTTCATACGCATTTAAATTATTGTTAGACGAACTTAAGAGTTTATGTATTTTCCCTAAATTGAAATTAGGAGACAAAGCATAATTACAGTTATAAAGGAGCCAATACATGACAGGATTTATTAAAAAAATTGAACAAATCAACTTTGGGCTAATGTCTCCTGAAGATATTCGTAACATGTCTGTTGTAACAGTTGAAACTCCTGATACTTATGAGGATGACGGTTTCCCTATCGAAAAAGGTCTAATGGATCCTCGTTTAGGAGTTATCGACCCAAGTTTAGTCTGTAGGACTTGTGGTTTCAGAGGTGGAGATTGTCAAGGACATTTCGGTAGTATTGAACTAGCAAGACCGGTCATTCACATTGGATTTGGTGATGTGATTCACAAAATCCTACGTTCAACATGTAATGAATGTGGCCGCGTTCTTCTAACTGATGATGTAATTGAAGAATATGCTACCAAAATCAACGAAGCAAAAGACAGTGGGGAAAACATTTCCAATATTCTAAAAGAATTATACAATGCCACTAAAACATTCGAAGTAAAAGAAGAAAAACAGGATGAAATCGTCAGAAAAATATGGAACGATTATTTCCCTGATGGCGTTGATGAATTGGAATACTCAAGAATTGAAACTATATTGAAAAGCGTTTCAAAACAGTTATTCACAGATGCATACATATCAGGTGACGATTCCCCTAGAACATACATCGATGCAAAAATGCTATGCCCTCACTGTAAGAAGAATTCCACTTTAGATAACATTGAAACTACATTTGAGGAAATAGAATCAAAAGCAATCCAAGGCGATATAGATTATATTTTCAATTTCAACAAAATCATATCATCAAAAAATTCCGAGTTGAACAAGGAACTTGATAAAATTCTCAGAAGGCTTAAAAAATTGTTCAAAGCAGCTCTTCCTGAAGATGTTCCTGATGAAGAAATGGATCCATACACTGACTTCGAATCAAGTATTTCTGAATTAAGGAAAGAGATTTCAGATTCTAAGGATGTTGAAAATTCAATTTCCATCTATAGAACAGCTTTAGGCAAATTTGATGATAATGTTCTTAAAAAATTGAATATCACAGAAAATGATGAAAACAGCAAGGATTTCAACAAATACCTTGAATCCGTTGAAGATGCAGGTTTAGTTCCTGACGGAATTTTAGAATCATTCGAAGAGGATAAAGCTAGACAGGTCAGAACAGAAACCAGAAACTACATCAAAACTTATCTTCAAAAATTAATCCAGGAACCAATCAAATTAGATAAACCTGTAACTATTCGTCAAGGTGATTACAAATTAACAGCTTCTGAAGTTCGTGAAAGACTTGAAAGAATCACTGATGATGATTCATTCGTTTTAGGTGTTAACCCTGAAGTCGCAAGACCAGAATGGTTAGTATTGACTGTTTTACCAGTTCCTCCAGTAACTGTTAGACCTTCAATCACTCTAGACACAGGTGAACGTTCAGAAGATGACTTAACTCACAAATTAGTAGATATCTTACGTATTAATCAAAGATTACTTGAAAATATGGAAGCTGGAGCTCCTCAACTAATCGTTGAAGACTTATGGGAATTATTACAATACCACGTAACAACCTACTTTGACAATGAAGCAAGCGGTGTTCCTCCTGCAAGACACAGATCAGGAAGACCATTAAAAACATTAACTCAAAGGCTTAAAGGTAAGGAAGGACGTTTCAGGTCCAACTTATCAGGTAAACGTGTAAACTTCTCAGCACGTACTGTAATTTCCCCAGACCCAAATATCAGTATTAATGAGGTCGGAGTTCCGGAAATGATTGCAAAAGAAGTGACTGTACCGGTATATGTAAATGAATGGAACATGGAAGAGATGAAAAAATACATCAAAAACGGTTCCGACATCCACCCTGGTGCAAACTATGTAATCAGAAAAGACGGAAGAAAAATCAGAATACGTAATGAAGAAACTATTGAATTAATATTGGAGCAATTAGAACCAGGATTCATTGTCGAAAGACACTTGAAAGATGGAGACATGGTTCTATTCAATCGTCAACCTTCATTGCACAGAATGAGTATGATGGCACACGAAGTAAGAGTCCTGCCATATAAGACTTTCAGGCTAAACTTATGCGTATGTCCTCCATACAACGCGGATTTCGACGGGGACGAAATGAACATGCACGTGTTCCAGACTGACGAATCCCGTGCAGAAGCAAAATCATTGATGCGTGTACAGGAACACATTTTATCTCCAAGGTTCGGAGGACCTATTATCGGTGCTATTCACGACCACATTAGTGGTGCATACTTATTAACCCGTGATGGAGTTGAATTTACAGAAGAGCAAGCTTTACAAATTATCAGAAAATCCCACTTGAAATTACCTGAATTTAAAAAAGGTCAATGGGTTTTAAAAACAACCCCTGACTTAAAACCAGGTATGGAAATTCCATCAGATATTGAAAGGTCATATATCTTTAAAGATAAGGGAGCTATGTGGACTGGTAAGGAATTGTTCTCATTATTATTACCAAATGATTTGAATTTATCATACACAGCCGAAATTTCCAAATGTCCTGTTGTATACCCTGCAGAAGATGCAACCGTTGTAATCAAGGACGGTATTCTTGTGCAAGGTGTAATAGATGAATCCGCTTACGGATCATTTTCAGGAAAAATCTTAGATAAGATAGTTAAGGAATACGGTCCTGGAAGAGCAAAAGAATTCTTGGACAGAGCTACTGACTTAGCAATCTGTGGAATCATGAAAACCGGAATCACAACCAGTTTAAATGATGAGGAAATTCCTCAAGAAGCTCAAGACCGTATTAACGAGCACTTAGATAATAAGATGGCTGAAGTAGATAAACTTGTAGAGTCTTACGAAGAAGGATACCTCCAAGCTTTACCGGGCAGAAGTCTGGAAGAGACTTTAGAGATGAAAATCATGCAAGTTCTCGGGGAAGCTAGGGACATGTCAGGTAGTATTGCTGAAAACTACCTTACAATGGGTAAGCAATCAGATGACGACCCATATGACCACGTAATGGCAGTTGAAAACCACTCTGTAGTAATGGCACGTACAGGTGCAAGGGCATCCATGCTGAACCTTACTCAGATTACCGCTTGTGTAGGACAACAGGCGGTTAGGGGTGGACGTATCGAAAGAGGATACCTGAACCGTACATTACCTCACTTCAAAAAAGGTGAGTTAGGGGCAAAAGCGAAAGGATTTGTACACTCAAGCTACAAATCAGGTCTTGACCCAATCGAATTCTTCTTCCACGCAATGGGAGGAAGAGAAGGTCTTGTAGATACAGCGATTCGTACCGCACAATCCGGTTACATGCAAAGAAGACTCGTAAACGCATTGCAAGATTTACAAGTAAAACCATCAGGACTTGTTACAGACAATCAAGGTAATGTTATCCAAACCATGTTTGGAGAAGATGGTGTAGACCCAGCTAAATCTGACTTCGGTAAACCAGCTGACTTACACAAACTTATAGATGAAATAAGAATTGAAGAAAAGTTAAATCAGGAAGGTAAGTAGGTGTAACTATGGAAGAGATTATACTTAAAGTAAAAGATACAATTGCAGAACTTAACGATACTGAAAATCTTGAAATCGAGTTTCCAGACAGTTATATCAAAGATTTAGCTAAAGCTTATGTTAATGAAGAATTAACTGATGATGAGTTAAAAGAACTCATCAAAAAACTTAAACAGGCCTATGACCGAGCTCGCGTTGAAGCTGGCGAGGCTGTTGGAACAGTAGCTGCACAATCTGTAGGTGAACCTGGTACTCAGATGACTATGCGTACTTTTCACTATGCAGGGGTAACTGAATTAAACGTAACATTAGGTCTTCCAAGGCTTATTGAAATCGTTGACGCAAGAAAAGATATTGCTACTCCAACTATGGATATTTACTTCAATGAAGAAAGACGTGACGACGAGGAATTTGTTAGAATTTTAGCTAACCAAATTGGTAAAAGTACCATAAACGACATTCTTTCAGATTTCAATTTAAACTATGGTACTATGGAAGTCGAAGCGGTTTTAGATTCTAAAAAAATTGAAGAAAAAAGACTTGATAGAGATGAAATCAACGCCGTAATTGAAAAAAGTTTCAAAAAGGCAATTATCAATGATGATGAAATAATCATCTCCTCTTCAAAAAGCGATAAATCCGAATCCAAATTTGAAATCCGTGAACTTCGTCTTTTAGCCGATAAAGTTCGTGATTTGCAAATCAGTGGTATCAAAAATATTGGTAAGGTCATTATCCGTCGTGATGATGTGCCAAGAGATTTAGCAGAATTTGAAGGTCAGAAGGAATGGATTATTCATACTGAAGGATCAAACCTTAAAGAAATTCTCAGCAGAGAAGGTATTGACCCTGTAAGAACCACTACCAACAACATTCATGAAATCGGTGAGGTTTTAGGTATTGAAGCGGCTCGTCAGTCAATTATCAATGAAGCTCAAAATACCCTTTCCGAACAAGGTCTTAGTGTTGATGTAAGACATATCATGTTGGTTGCAGATATTATGACTTCTGAAGGTATTGTCAAATCAATCGGAAGACACGGTATCAGTGGTGAAAAATCAAGTGTTTTAGCTCGTGCAGCTTTTGAAGAGACCGGTAAACATTTACTTCACGCAAGTATTCGTGGGGAAGTTGATGATTTAACAGGTATCATCGAAAATATTATTATTGGACAACCAATACCTCTTGGTACCGGTTCAGTCGGTGTCAAAATGGATTATAAAAATAAATAGGAGGCTAGATGATGGACGTAGATAGAGGAATCAGGGTTGCTGTCGACACTGGTGATGTGACATTAGGCTCTGAAAAATCAATTCAATCTTTAAAATTAGGAAAAGGCCAACTTGCAGTTGTTGCTGAAAACGCTCCTAAAGAAATTCTTGAAGATGTTGAATATTATGCAAATCTCTCTGAAATTCCATTCATTGTATATGATGGAACTAGTGTAGATTTGGGTTCTGTTTGTGGTAAACCGTTCACTGTTGCTACATTAATCGTAAACGATCCAGGAGATTCTACAATATTAGACGATTTGAGGTAGATTTAAGTGTCTATTAAATTCAGTGCAAATGAAATTAGATTCATAGCTCTTTTCGAAAATATGACTGGAGCAATGGTGAAAGATTGCATTATCGATGATGAACATGGTAAAGTCACATTTGTAGTGAAAAATGGGGATATGGGACTTGCAATTGGTAAAGGAGGCAGTTCCGTATCTAAAGTTCAAAGAGCAGTTGATAAGGGTATTGAAATTGTAGAGTTAGATGATGATCCAATTCAATTTATTAAAAATTGTTTATCTCCTGCAAAATTACAATCTGTTAAAATATCTCAAAAGCAAACAGGCGAGAAGATAGCTATTGTTACAGCAGACAATACCAACAAACGTATTGCTATCGGTAAAAACGGAATCAATATTGAAAGGGCTAAATTATTAGCTGATAGACAACATAATATTGACAATATAATTTTAAAATAGCTTTCGGGCTATTTTATAATTAATTTTTTTTTTAATGGCTTTGTAGAAATCATATTTGATTTCCTAAATTTTTTAAAAACTCATTGATAATCTTATCTTTTAGAATATCTTTAATGTAAATTACATGCATGGGGTCGCTCTTGTTTTTTCTTATTTCTGATTTGATTTCTTCCGATTCGAATATTTCATCAATCGTTTTTAATCTTTTCTTTTCTTCTGTTAAACTATTGGATGCGGATTTTTGGAGATCATTATTCTGTTTTATGTTAGATTTATCTATTTTAGTTCCGCAGTTGGTACAAAAGTTAGCCATATTATGTCCTTCTTAATCTTCAAACAAATTTTAGTCAAAAAACTTATTTATATGTTATTGGGTCAACATCCCATTTTAAAAATAATATTAAACTGGAAATAATAGATTTTTAAAAATTTTTGAAAAATCAAATAGGATTTCTGCAATGCCTTTTTAACATTATTTTTTTAAACTTTTTATATTGTGTTTTATATAATTTTAATTATAATTATCATTGGAGGAATATTATAAATTTTAATTCTGTTGATTGGAAATCTCAAACTTTTTTAATTGTTCTTCTGGCGGCTTTAAATCAGTTGTCAACAAGTATTGTTACCAATGTAGTTGTAGTGGTTTTGCCGGATATTTCTATAGATTTGGGCATAACAGTTTAGACTTTAAACTGGATTACAATCATATTTTTCATGGCATCGATTTCCATAAGCATTCCCCTCAGTAAGATTATCAGCCAGTACGGCGTAAAGAAATATACAAAAATCGCTATATGGGGCTTGATTTTAGGCCTGGTGCTTTCAGCGGTTGCAAACTCCCATGCTTTATTCCTTCTATCAAGGGTTATTCAGGGAATCAATTGCGCAATATTATATTTCAGCATTTACATGATGATTGTGTTGGAGATGCCTGAAGATAAAACCGGCAGGACTCTGGGCATTGTCGGTTCATCAGGATATATTGGAATGACTATCGCCCCATCTATTGCGGGTTTCATATCATATTATTTGTCTTGGAGGTTCGCATTCCTGTTCGTTGTTCCGTTGCTTGCCTTCCAATTGGTCCTGGTTCATTATATCTATGATGAATGGAAAACCGAGAAAAGGCCTATTGACAATATCGGTTCTTTGCTTTATGTATTGGTCATTATATTTCTGGTCTATGGACTTTCCAATGTTGTTTCAAATGGATTTATTTATCTGGTCATATTCGCGGTATTGCTGATTTCATTCTTATTTTATGAACACAGTAGGGAGTATCCGATCTACAATCTGCATCTTTTGAAGAATTTGAAGTATGCAATAGGCAACTATTCTTCAATGGGGGGTTATTTCGTTACTTTTATAGCGGCTTATATTTTAAGCTTGCATTTGCAGATTGTAATGGGTATTGATTCAAGAACCACAGGTTTGTTGCTTTTGATCACTCCTGTTTTAATGGTGTTTGCGGCCCCTTATGCTGGCAGACTGTCCGATAAGCATGACCCTCGCATAATTTCTGCCGTAGCCATGGTCTTCATCACTTCGGCCATGGTTATGTTCGTATTTTTAAAGGAACTTCCTTTATATCTGATTGTAATCGGAATCGCCCTTCAGGGTCTGGGTCACGGCTTGTTTTCATCACCCAACAACAGGTATGTCCTAACCTCTGTTGACGTTGAGGATCTGCCTGATGCGTCTTCCTTTTTATCATCCATCAAGGAAATTGGCAAACTTCTATGCACTGCCGTATTCAATGTAATTTGTGTGATATATGTGGGCAATGTGGAAATCGAAACAAATGTCTCCGGTTTAATCCAGTCCTCCAGGACTATGATGATTGTTTGCGTTGCAATATGTTTATCTTCAATTATTCTATTGCTGATAAGTAAGTATCTCTTTGAAAGGGATGAAAATATGGAGGTTATTGAAGTTTTACGCAGGTTCCTGCCGGATAAGGTTCTCGAATTTTATCGAAATGAAATTTCATGAAACTTTCCAAATTTGATTTTTTTAACATTAAAAAACATACCTTTATAAAGGGGAATATATATAAATTATCATAAGATATCTGTACTATTTTATAACATGACTATGTGTGCTTTTTGTCATTGTTTTTAAGTCCATTTCACGATATCTTCTTTTTAGATAAGTTATTATCTAATTATATTATTATTACTGATTGTATCTCAGAATTTAGATTGTACTGTTAGTCAACAGTATAAATCGCAGCGGTGGATTCTTAGATACGCATTTTTAACAAAAAATTCGAGGAAAAAAATATGCCAGGACTTTTTGCTGCAAAAAAACTTAAAAGAAATAGACAAAATTTTAAGTGGAAAGACGTAGATTACAAAAGGAGAGCTTTAAGATTAGACGTTAAAGCGGATCCTTTGGAAGGAGCTCCTCAAGCTAGAGGAATCGTAATTGAGAAAGTAGGGATAGAAGCAAAACAACCTAACTCTGCTATTCGTAAATGTGTACGTGTTCAATTAATTAAAAACGGTAAACAATTAACTGCTTTCGCACCAGGTGACGGAGCTATAGGATTTATCGATGAACACGATGAAGTAATGATTGAAGGAATCGGTGGACCATCCGGAAGATCCATGGGTGATATTCCAGGTGTCCGTTGGAAAGTTTCCAAAGTTAACAACGTAGCTTTATCAGAAATGGTAAGTGGAAAAATAGAAAAACCTGTAAGATAAGGTGGTTAAGTTTATGAGTAAATTATTTGATAAATGGGATCTCGATGAAGTAAAAGTTGAGGACTTAGGTTTAGTAAAATATATCTGCTTAGATGAAACTTTAGTTCCACATACTTCTGGTAGACATGTAAAAAGACAATTCGCAAAATCTAAAGTGTCAATTGTTGAAAGATTAATGAATAAAATTATGAGGACCCATCTCAACTCAGGTAAGAAAAATAAGGCTTACAATATTGTTAGAGATGCTTTAGAAATTATTAATAAAAGAACTAAAAAGAATCCTGTTCAAGTTTTAGTAACCGCAGTTGAAAACACTGCACCTCGTGAAGAAACTACTCGTATCAAATACGGTGGTATTGGATACCAAGTTGCTGTAGACATTTCTCCACAAAGAAGGGTTGACCTTTCATTAGGATTCCTAACCAGAGGTACTTTACAATCTTCATTCAAAAACAGAAAATCTGTTGCTGAATGTTTAGCTGAAGAATTGATTCTTGCTTCTGAAGAAGATTCAAGAAGTTTTGCTTTACAAAAAGCTGAAGAGAAAGAAAGAGTTGCTAAAGCAGCACACTAATCATATATAATATTTTTATTTAGGTGGTTATTTTGAGTAGAAGAGACAAAATGATTGCAAAAATCAAAGAATTAATGTACCAACCGGACCAAATCAGAAATATTGGTATCTGTGCTCACATCGATCACGGTAAAACCACTTTATCTGATAACCTCCTCGCAGGTGCAGGAATGATTTCCGAAGAACTTGCAGGTGACCAAAGATTCTTAGATTTTGACGAACAAGAACAAGCTCGTGGTATTACTATTGATGCAGCTAACGTATCTATGGTACACGACTACAAAGAAAATGAATATTTGATTAACTTAATCGATACCCCTGGTCACGTTGACTTCGGTGGGGATGTAACTCGTGCTATGAGAGCTGTAGATGGTGCAGTAGTTGTAGTTTGTGCTGTAGAAGGTATCATGCCTCAAACTGAAACCGTATTCAGACAAGCATTAAAAGAAAACGTAAAACCTGTATTGTTCATTAACAAAGTTGACAGATTAATCAACGAGTTAAAATTAGAACCTGAAGAGTTACAAAACAGATTCTTAAAAATCTTCATGGAAGCTAACAAATTAATCAAAAACATGGCTCCTGAAGACAAAAAAGAAGAATGGAAATTAGATTTCACTGATGGTAGTGTAGCATTCGGTTCAGCATACCACAACTGGGCTATCAACGTTCCAACCATGCAAGAAACCGGAATCAACTTTAAAGATATTATCGATTACTGTAATGCTGACAACGAAAAAGAATTAGCTCAAAAAGTACCTTTATCAGATGTGTTATTAGGTATGGTAGTTGAACACTTGCCTTCCCCTAAAGTGGCACAGGAATACAGAGTGCCTAACATCTGGGACGGAGACATCGAATCTCCTGCAGGCGAAGGTATGATCAACACTTCTCCTGACGGACCTTTAGCCGTAATGGTTACCAACGTATCTGTTGACAAGCACGCTGGTGAAATCGCTACCGGTAGGGTATACGGAGGAGCTATCGAAAAAGGTACTGAAGTCTACATGGTAGGTTCTCATGGAAAATCCAGAGTACAACAAGTAGGTGTATACTTCGGACCTGAAAGAGTTAACACTGATAAAGTTCCTGCAGGTAACATTGTATATGTTGCTGGTGCAAAAGGAGCTATCGCTGGTGAAACCTTATGTTCTCCTGATCACAAAATCAAGGAGTTCGAAGGACTTGAACATATTTCAGAACCTGTAGTTACTGTAGCTGTAGAAGCTAAAAATACCAAAGACTTACCAAAATTGATTGAAGTATTAAGACAAACTGGTAAAGAAGACCCTACCGTTAAAATTGATATTAACGAAGAAACCGGTGAACACTTAGTGTCAGGTATGGGAGAACTTCACTTGGAAGTTATCGGATACAGAATCAGTGAAAAAGGTGTAGAAATCACTACTTCCGAACCGATTGTAGTATACAGAGAAACTGTAAGACAATTATCTCCACAAGTTGAAGGTAAATCACCAAACAAACACAACAGATTCTATATCACTGTTGAACCTATTGAACCTGAACTCTATGCTGCAATCCAAGAAGGAGATATCAAAGAAGGTAGAGTAAAAGGTAAAGAATCAGCTGCTGACTTTATGGAACATGGTTTGGATAAAGAAGAAGCCAGAAGAGTATGGGCTGTTCACAACAGAAGCATATTCCTTAACATGACTCGTGGTATCCAGTACTTGGATGAAGTTAAAGAATTGTTACTTGAAGGATTCGAAAATACTTTAGAAAGCGGTCCTTTAGGCGAAGAAATCTCCATGGGATTGAAATTCAAACTCCACGATGCAAAACTTCACGAAGACGCAGTTCACAGAGGACCTGCACAAGTATTGCCTGCTATCAGAAACGCAATCTTAGGTTCCATGATGCTTGCTGAACCTGCATTACTTGAACCAATGCAAAAAGTAGTCATTGACACTCCTAATGATTACATGGGTGCATGTACCCGTGAAATCCAAAACAGAAGAGGTCAAATCGTTAACATGGGTCAAGAAGGAGACATGGCAAGGATTGAATCTAAAGTGCCTGTAGCTGAAATGTTCGGTTTCGCTGGAGATATCAGATCCGCTGCTGAAGGTAGATGTTTATGGTCTACTGAAATTGCAGGATTTGAACCGCTCCCACGTGAGATGCAAAACCAAATTGTCAGAGAAATCAGACAAAGAAAAGGTTTATCCGCAGAACCGTTCCCTGCAAGCCACTACTTAGGTGATTTATAAAGATTAAAATTTTAAATTTTTAATTTTTTTATATTTTTTTAATTATTCATGAAAAAAACATTACTTATTTATATGTTAAAAAACATATAATGAATTTAAGCTATCAATTAAGCTTATAAATATTGGATGTTAATATTACTAAAAGAGGTTATATAATGGCAAAAGAAAAAGAACATATTAACTTAGCATTTATTGGACACGTTGACCACGGAAAATCCACTTTAGTTGGACACTTATTATTAAAAGCTGGTGCAATCGCTGAACAACAATTAGATGACGGTGAAAACAAATTCAGATTTGTTATGGACAAATTAGGAGAAGAAAGAGAAAGAGGAGTAACTATCGACTTAGCTCACCAAAAATTCTCCACCAACAAATATGACTACACTGTTGTAGATTGTCCTGGACACAGAGACTTCGTTAAAAACATGATCACCGGTGCATCCCAAGCTGACGCAGCTGTATTAGTAGTTGATGCAAAAGACGGTGTAATGCCACAAACCAAAGAACACATGTTCTTATCCATGACTTTAGGTATTAAACAAATCATCATTGCAGTTAACAAAATGGATGTAGTTGACTACAGTGAAGAAAGATTCAACGAAGTTAAAGAAGACGTTGGCGTTTTACTCAAATCCATCGGTAGAAACCCTGACGATGTACCTTTCATCCCTCTTTCAGCATTTGAAGGAGACAACATCAAAGAAAAAAGTGACAACATGTCCTGGTACAAAGGTTCACCACTTATGGACGAATTAGACAAATTAACTCCACCTGAAAAACCTGTGGACTTACCATTAAGAATTCCTATTCAAGACGTTTACTCCATTACTGGTGTAGGAACCGTACCTGTAGGAAGAGTTGAAACTGGTGTAATGAAAAAAGGTGAAAACGTTATCTTTGAACCTGCTGGAGCTTCCGGAGAAGTTAAATCCATCGAAATGCACCACGAAGTATTTGATGAAGCTGAACCTGGTGACAACATCGGATTCAACGTAAGAGGTGTAGGTAAAAACGATATCAGAAGAGGAGACGTAGCAGGACACACTGACAATGCTCCTACTGTAGCAAAACAATTCACCGCACAAGTTGTTGTATTACAACACCCTGGTGTAATTACCGTTGGATACACTCCTGTATTCCACTGCCACACTTCACAAACTGCATGTACTTTCTTAGAATTAACTTCTAAACTTGACCCTGCTACCGGTCAACCTGAAGCAGACAAACCTGACTTCATTAAAACTGGTGACGCAGCTATCGTTGAAATCAAACCAACCAAACCAATGGTTATGGAAGAAGCTAAAAACATTCCACCTATGGGTAGGTTTGCTATCAGAGATATGGGTCAAACTGTTGCTGCAGGATTATGTCTTAAAGTTACCTCAGCAAAATAAGTTTGTAAACAATAATTAGAAAGTAATCTTTTACTTTCTTTTCTTTTTGTTTTTTGGAGGAGAATAAATGAATCAAGCAAGAATTAAGCTTACTGGAACAGACCCAGAAAAATTAGCATACGTTTGTGATCAACTTAAAAAAATTGCTGAAAGAACTGGTGTCGACTTATCTGGTCCTATTCCATTACCTACTAAAAGATTAGTAGTTCCTACAAGAAAATCTCCAGATGGAGAAGGAAAAGCTTCTTGGGAAAAATGGGAACTCAGGATTCACAAACGTTTAATCGGTATTGGAGCTGATGAACGTGCAATGAGACAAGTCATGAAAGTGAATGTTCCAGATAATGTAAGTATTGAAATTGAACTTAAAGGATAAATATTTAGAATCCTTCTAAATATTCCTTTCATATGCCGAGATAGTCTAGTCTGGTAAGGCGCAGGACTTGAAATCCTGTGAGGTCATCCTCGCCTGGGTTCAAATCCCAGTCTCGGCG
>NZ_JAFQXT010000010.1 GCF_017406825.1 Methanobrevibacter sp. | reverse complement strand
TTTTTACTTTCAAGCCGATAATGTCCTGTTTTTGCTCGTGTTTTTAGTGGTATTTGATCTTGTGCTTTTGCTTCTTCGTTTATGCATTTCCTGATGGGTTCTGTGTTGTATGCTCTGTCTGCTAATATGTATTTTGGATTATATTTTTTTATGTTTCTTATTGCTGCGATTGCGAATCGTGTGTCGAATCTTGGGCCTCTTTGGGCTGCAAAATGAAGAATTAATCTTGTGTCTACGTCGATTGAAATATGGTTTTTTACGTAGCTTTTTCTTTCTTTTCGTCTTATTATTGCGTAATATTTGTCAGCATAGTCATTGGTGAATCCACTTCCATCTAAAGCAATTATTTCACCATTTATTTGGTGATTTTTTAATATTTGTTTGTTTAATTCTTGCAATATTGCTGTTGGTATTCTTTGGAAGAATTTCTGAAGTGTTGTGTAGTGTGGAACCTTTATAAGTGTAAATATTATTGTATTTTATCAGATAACTCCAATAAATCAATTATTTGTCTGTATGTGCTCCAGGTGTAGATTTTAACTGCTAAAAGTGTGAATAATGCAGGTTGTGTGATGTCATGTTTTGAAAAATTGCTTGAATATTTATTTAGCACGATTTTTGAGTATTTAAATAGATATTTGATGAATTTTAATAGGTTATTTGCTCTAATATCCTTGTTTATTTCTTTAATTTTTTTAAGTGCTGGTTTTTCAAAACCAAAATCCGAAAGATTTAATTGCTTTGAAAAGAAATTATTAAATGGAGAATGAGTATTTTCGCGTTTCATATTAATATTTATTCTCCATTTTACTATATATAATTATATATTGCTTATTTTTTCTAATTGATGTGAAATTTCAAGTGTAAATCTCAATACTCAATAATAAGATTATTTTTTCGGATTTAAATCAAAAATAAGAATAAAATAGATTTTAAAAAATTTATTGCAAAAATCAAATAGGATTTCTACAAAGCCAAAATATTAAAACAATGCATCGGATTATAGCAAATGTGATTACACTGCGCCATCCCCCTCTTCACCTGTTCTGATTCTAATCACGTTTTCCACAGGTTGGATGAATATTTTTCCGTCTCCGATGTTTCCTGTGTATGCTCCCTTTTTGATTGCTTCAATAAACAGGCCGATTTCTTCATCTTTTGCAACAATTTCAATACGTGTTTTCGGAATCAGGTCAATGCAATAGTTAGATCCTCTGTAAGATTCTCTTACACCACCCTGACTTCCTTTTCCTTTTACCTCTGAAACCGTCATTCCTTCGCAACCCACTTTTATTAACTCATCCTTAACCTCTAAGAATTTTTCCTGTCTGACAACCGCAATAATCTGTTTCATTAATTATCCCTCCTATGAATTAAAGTTATAAGCAGATTCCTTGTGGAGATGGGAATCGAGTCCTCCAATCTCTTGGTGGTCTTCAACTCTAATGCCGTTTAATAATTTATCTAGTACTTTGGCTATTATGTAACTTACTGCAAATGAGTATATGATTGTAGCGACTATGCTTATGATTTGTATCAATACCTGGTTTGCATTTCCGGCAATCAGACCTGCTACACCACCAATTGCAGGAACCGCAAATATTCCTGTTGCAATAGCTCCCCATACGCCTGACATTCCATGAATGCCCCACACATCCAGCGCATCGTCATATCCAAGTTTAGGTTTTAAATAATTGATTGAGTAGTATGATATTACAGGAGCTACAGCACCAATGAACAATGCTCCGAAAACGTCGACAAATCCTGCCGCAGGAGTGATCCCAACCAAACCTGCCACTGCACCGGAAATCGCACCTAAAACAGTTGGATTTCCTACATTAATCACATCTATTATTGTCCAAACAATAAGCCCTGTGGCCGCAGCAACGTTTGAGACTATGATTGCATTTGCCGCAAGCCCGTCTGCTGCAAGACCTGATCCACCGTTGAATCCCATCCATCCGAACCACAGAAGAGCAGCCCCCAGCACTGCATAACCTAAATTGTGGGGAATCAGTGCATTGTTTTTTCTTTTACCTAACACTAAAGCGACGGCCAAAGCGGAAATACCTGAGTTAATATGCACAACGGCACCGCCTGCAAAGTCAAGCGCACCCATCTGCATCAGCCATCCTCCTCCCCATACCCAGTGGGCGATAGGGACATATACCAGGCAGACCCAAATGGGAACGAAGATTACCCAGGCTTTTGTTTTCATCCTGCCTACCAGTGCGCCTGACATGATTGCGCAGGTAAGTCCTGCAAATGCGCATTGAAACATTACAAAGAGTAATGTCGGGATTGTGCCTGTCAGACTGTCAAGGCCTATTCCCTGCAGGAAGAAATTGGTTGGTGAACCAATCAATCCGTTAACATCGCTTCCAAATGCAAACTGATAACCGAAAATCACCCAGATTACACTGATTATTGCAAATGCGATGAAAGTTAAAAACATTGTGTTTAATACATTCTTCTTTTTACTTAATCCTCCATAAAAAAATGCTACTGCTGGAATGCTCATCAGAAGCACAAGCAATGTGGAGATGAGTATCCATGCAGTATCACCAGCGTTAAACATAACCATTTTATCTAAACCCTATTTATTTCTTAATCGGAAGTATAGTGTCGGAAGTATACTTCCGATTAATGATTTATCACTAATCATATATAAACATTTTCCAAAAAATGACCGAAAAACTATCAAACCGCTTAATATTTACAAAATATTAAATAATATCTTTAAAAAAAATAATAACAGCATAAATTAAAAAAAGTGTTATTATGAAAGGTTCAGTTAAAGCAAACTTGATAGTGTTTTTAATAATTGCCGTAATCGCATTCTGCATAAGTTCAGCATTTGCAAGCCTGACAATACACGAGGATAATGACTCATACAAACTAATTCACATTGAAAACGATTCATTTGAACCGGAAGAAATCGATTACGTCCCTACAGTTATTCCAAAAAACGACACCAACACTACCAACAGCACTTTAACAAACATAACCAATGACATTGATGATACCATAAACAACTGGACGGAAAGCATCGACAATATAATTACCTATGAGGATGGCTGATAAGATGGGTGAAAAAAAGAAATTTATCAGAGACAGCGTCTACGGAGACATTAACTTAAACGATTTTGAAGTAAGAATAATGGACATGCCCCAGTTTCAGCGTTTAAGACGTATAAAACAGCTCGGACTAATAAGCCTGATCTATCCTGGAGCCACACATACCAGATTTGAGCACTGCATCGGAACCATGCACCTCGGATCAAAGCTCTCCGAGGAACTTGGGCTGGATGACGATGAAATCGAACTGATTAGAACATCAGCACTCCTGCATGACATAGGGCACGGGCCATTTTCACATGTGTCCGAAGGAGTATTGTCCGTTCCACATGAAAAGCTTTCAAAATTCGTAATCACACAAACCTCAATGAAAGATCTGCTGGAAGAAAAATTCGATGTCAAAGAGATTGTCAGCATAATCAATGGAAAAGGTCGACTGGGCCCTATAGTTTCAGGGGAACTTGACGTCGACAGGATGGACTATCTTTTAAGGGACTCACACAATACCGGAGTCTCATACGGAATAATCGATTACGAAAGATTAATCTCAAACTTGACTTTAGATGACGGATTAATACTTGACATTAAAGGTGTTCAGGCCGCAGAAGGAGCATTGGTGTCAAGATACTTCATGTATCCAAGCGTTTATCAGCACCATACAACAAGAATCGTGAACACAATGTTTAGAAGGGCATTGAAAAAAACCTTTGATGAAGGAATAATCGACGAACGCGAGATGTATAAATACGACGATTCCGACATCACCTCAAAATTCAGGCACTGCGAAAACGAATTTGTCAGGGATATAATGCACAGGCTTGACAACAGGATTGTCCCGAAAAGGGTTAAGACAATACGTCTGGACAACTTCAAATTCCCGGAAAAGATGTACAAGGTCAAACCGGAAGAACTCAGAAAAGCTGAAGAGGAGATAGCAGAAGATTACGGGCTTGACAAAGATTATGTATTTATAAATATTGCTGAATATCCTCGTTTTGATGAAATGAAAACCCAAGTCAGCGTAGATGGAAAACTATATCCGTTAACAGAAATATCAAACATCATAGGAGCATTGAGCAAAGCAAGATTCAACATACCAGACATCAGCGTTTATGTTCCAGAAGAGGAAAAGGCAAAATTCATGAAATTCAAATTGGAAAATTATGTTGATTTGCCTGAAATTGACCGTGAAAAATTCCACGGAATACACTATGACCAGATTAAGCTATTTTAGGAGAATAATATGATAGTAGTCGGAATAACCGGAGCAAGCGGAGTCATATATGGAATAAGACTCCTTGAAGCATTGAAAGAATTGAAAATTGAAAGCAGCCTAGTGATTAGTGATGCTGCAAAAATCGTGATTGAAACGGAAACTGATTACGCCGTTGAAGACGTCATAAATCTCGCGGACACACATTATGATTTTAATGACTTGACCTCATCTATAAACAGCGGGTCATTTAAGGCCGACGCACTGGCCATTGTGCCTTGTTCCATGAAGACATTATCATCAATAGCAAACGGCTATGGTGCAAATACCATAACAAGGGTCGCTGATGTGAGCCTGAAGGAGAGAAGGCCTACCGTTATTGTACCGCGTGAGACACCTCTTAGAAGTGTTCACTTACAGAATATGCTAACATTATCACAAGAAGGAGCCATAATATTGCCTGCAATGCCGGGATTTTACTCAACACACGATACTGTTGATGACCAGGTCAACTTCATAGTCGGCAAAATTCTAGACTCCTTAAAAATCGAAAACAAGTTATTTAAAAGGTGGGAGTAAATGTTAGAAGATAAGGATTTCATTAAATCCTGTGATGTTCCAGGACCAACAAAAGAGGCCATAAGAGCCATAATTCTTTATAAATCCGGTGTTACATCAACAGACAAGGTTGTTGACTGCGGATGCGGAACCGGAGGAATCACATGTGAATTCAGCCAAAGGGCAGGTGAAGTAATTTCCATTGATACCAATCCGGAAGCGATTGAGATAACATCCCAGAACCTTAAGAAGTTTGGACTTGGAGACAATGTCACATTAATCAATGATGATGGCGCAAATGCTTTAAAGGATATTGAAGAAATTGACATTGCCATTGTAGGAGGCAGCGGCAGACAATTAGAAAATATCCTGGACATTATTCATGAAAAATTAAATTCAAAAGGCAGAATCATAATTACGGCTATTCTGGTCGACACCAAGGTTGAAGCCGTAAACAAACTTAAGGATTTGGGATATAACCCTAAGATTATGGAAGTTAATGTTTCAAACGGAAGGGTTCTCGACCGTGGCGTTTTAATGATTAGTGAAAACCCAATAGCCATAATAACAGCACAAAAACGATAATTTGGAGATTATAAAATGAGCGAACGTTTAAGTTGGAAAGTGAAATTTTCAATATTGATGATTATTCTGATAATAATCATATACGGATCAAATTACCTTGTATTGGGTGATGCGGAACATATCATTTCATACATATGGACGCATTTAGGTTTCATTCCTGTTGATATTCTACTTGTAGCATTCATACTAGATGAGATCATTGAAAAAAAAGAAAAGGAAGCCATGCTTGAAAAATTGGATATGCTTATGAGCACCTTCTTTTCAGAAGTCGGAAACGAACTTATCAGCCAACTGAGTACTGCAAATAAATATAAAGCAAGCACCGAAAATCTGAAATCCATTAAAGATTGGGATGAGAAAGACTTCGACAACAAATTGGCCGAGCTAAAAGACGCTTCACTTGACTTCCAGGCAGACATTGCTCCGGAAGAACGTGAGGAGTTTTTGGAAAACTTAAGGATATTGCTTTCAAGCAAAAGAGAATTTATTATCAATCTAATCAACAATCCGAATTTGCTTGAAAAGGAAGAGTTTACCGAATTAATCAATGCCATTCTTCACCTTGATGAAGAACTGGAGCACAGGAAAGATTTGAATTTGGTTACTGATGCCGATTTTGGTCATTTGAATGGAGACATGCAAAGGGTTTACAACAAACTGGTCCATGAATGGGTTTACTATCTGAAATACTTATACAAGAATTACCCGTACATGATTGCA
The DNA here is from genome assembly GCF_017406825.1 of Methanobrevibacter sp. GTDB lineage: Archaea > Methanobacteriota > Methanobacteria > Methanobacteriales > Methanobacteriaceae > Methanocatella. The sequence continues at coordinate 43,791 of NZ_JAFQXT010000010.1, read as the reverse complement.
TTGGTTGTCCGTACAAATCCGTTTGATGAAGATGCGGATGTCTATGTGAAATAATTTTGGAGCGGATTTAATATGACTAGCAAAATTGAAAACGGCGAAAATATTAAATCTTGCATAATCCTATGTGGAGGAAAGAGTAGTAGAATGGGTCAGGATAAAGGATCTATGATTATTCAAGACAAACCTATGATCAAACACATTCTTTCTACTTTAAACCATCATATTAATGAAGCAGTAATTGTTTTAAATGACCAAACAAGAATTGCCAAATATAGCGAGTTTATCGATTCAAAAGATTACTCATTCAAACTGTTTTTTATAGAAGATGAAATCAAAGATAAGGGTCCGCTACCTGGAATCATGACCGGACTTGGTAAAATCACAAGCGAATATGCATTAGTCCTGCCATGCGACAGCCCATACGTTTCAGCAGAATATATAACCGCTATTTTTAAAGAAATCGATGAAAACTATCAGGCCATCGTTCCCTTCCATGACCCGGACAACAAAATAAAAACATCCGAACCGCTGCATTCTGTTTACAACAGAAACATCATTCCCGAAATTGAAGGGCTGATTGACGGGGATGTCCTGCATATCAAGGGACTGATAGAAAAAATAGATACGAAATTCGTTCTGATTGATAATAAAAAAATAGAAAAAAAAGAATTTAGAAATCTTAACCGTCCAGAGGACATTTAAAGATGTTCTATTAACTCTTTTGTTTTTGTCACTGCCATATTTACAGCAAAAAGAATATCATCTTTAGTTAATGGTTCTTTTCCGCCTTTTTGCATTGAACAAATATGACCATCTTTTGTAACACCAACATTTAAACGGGCGCTAGCTACGCTTTCTTCGGATAAAGTTGGGTCGATAACCATCTTATCACCAATTTTAACAAAAGTGCATAAAGCCAATTCGTTGTTGATTGGTAAATCGAAGGTTTCATCTTCGCTGATGACAACTTCTTCGTCAACGATAGTTGCAACAGGCAATTTAGTGGATTTCAAAGCCGCCATGACAGCTAACTCACATGCATCGAAAAGGTTTCCGCAGTTGTCGATAATGTGCAAATCAATAAAGAGCATCCATACGTGTTTTCCTTCTTCGACACATAACTTATCCAATTCCACCAATTCGCTTTCACGAATACCCCTGTCGACTACACGTGCGAGCTCTATTGAATCGTCACTAGGTGGTCCTGGCTCAAAAGTAGGATCAGCCATAGGCAACATTTCACAGTTAGTCATTAAAACCCCTAAATCAGGAGTGTCAGGGAATGGGCTTCCAAGTTGTGGTTTAATACCTACAATAACTTGAGTTCCACCAAGTTTTACACGAGCGGAACCTTCAGCTTTAGAAATAACATTAGTTTCAATAGAAACATCCCTATATTCATCGAGTGCCCTGCCATCTTCTCTTTTATCGTTAGTAACAAGGTTTACAATACTTTTTCTTGTAATTTCTGGTACTATCTCCATATTTTCCACCCACTATTCTATAGAATATTTTTTCATTAAAGCTTCTTTTTGAATCTCGTTTACTTTACGACATCCTTCCATAGCTAAATCGATTGCTTTTGCAAATTCTTCTTCAGTTAAATTACCGTCACTTTGCAGTAATGTGATTTCGCCGGTTCTTGGCATCATAGCTATTGGAACATCAGCTTGACCTTCCTTATCTTCTTTTTCAGATAAGTCAAGGACTATTTCATCATAAACTTTACCTGCAGCGCAACCTACAACAATATCTTTCATAGGTATTCCTGCATCAACAAGTGCAACTGAAGCTGCTGTAATTCCTGCACAGCGGGTTCCACCTTCAGCTTCTATTACTTCTATGTAAACGTCAATCATTGAACGAGGATAATTTTCTAACATCAATGCTGGTCTTAAAGCATCAGCGGTAATTTTAGAAATCTCAGATGACCTTCTGTCTGGGCCAGGTCTTTTCCTGTCGTCTACTGAAAACGGTGCCATGTTATATCTGCATCTGATTACACCGGTATTTGGTTCGAGCAATCTTCTAATATATGATTCTCTAGGACCATAAACAGCTACCAATATTTTATTTCCGCCCACTTCCAAGTAAGCTGAGCCATCTGCACGTTCAAGAACTCCTGCTTCAATTTTAATAGGACGTAATTCATCAAATTTCCTACCATCATCTCTAATCAAATCTGACATCTTATCAACCTCATAATCAAGAAAAGAATCATTTATTATTTAATATAAAAGAATTGTTGGAGTTATCGCCATATGATAATGAACCATCTTTGCTTTTATTTTTTCTTTTGAATTCTTCTATAACCTCACCAATGTCTGGCTTATCTTTTTTCTCTTCTTTCTGTCTTTCCTCTTCTTCTCTTTCTTCTTCCTCTAATTCTTCTTTAAAGTTTTGAAGTTTAGGTTTTTCTAAAACAAATTCTTCCTCTTCGACTTCCTCAACTTCTTCAGGCGGCAATTCGCCGTCAATAGCCAAGTATAATTTGTTTTTAATTTTATTGGTTAAACCGGAAGTATGAGCTTCAGCTTCAATTAAATGGATAATTTCACGAGTGAGTTGTTCCATATCTTCGTTTCCTTTAACCCAAACAAGACCATTTTGACCAACGACGATTTTACATTTGGTTTTGTCCTTAATCATATTGATCATTGAACCTTTTTTACCGATTAATCTAGGAACTTTGGTTGGAGCAATATCTACAATGATTCCTCCTTTAAACTTACCCATTCCTCTGCCTTTTAAACCAAGTTTTGCCTTTTTGATTTCATCAACTTCGACAACTCTTAAAAATAGCACATCCCCAACATCAAATACTCTGTTGAGTTCTTTTTTCTCACGACCAAACACTTCAAAAGCAGGTAAAATTCCGGAATATGGTGAATTAATATCTACATCCCACATTGAGAATCTAACATCTTTAATTTTACCAATTACAACATCTCCTTTTTTAGGGACATATTTGCTTTTCAAAGGAATAACTCTGATTTTTTTATTCCTTAAAGAAACGCGTCCCAATAAAGAAGAACAAACTTTACCGTTCTCTTTGAAGGTACCTCTTCCTGAATAGTATTCATCATCGGCCAATATTTGACCCGGAATAACTAAATCTTTATTCTCTACGTGTATCATAATAATCACATAAAAATGAATTATTTAATTGTTCTAGTTTCGGCTTCCCCACCTGAAATTTCAGCCATTTTGGCGGCAAATGAATTTTGAAGACCGCCCGGCATTTCGATAATGGCAATCCATGAACCATCCTGTTGCCATTCTTCATTTACTATTTCTCCAAATCCATGAATAACATTATAAGCACTTCCCGCTGTTGAACCTGGAAGCCTTACAGCTACTTTTACCTTTTCAAGGCGGATTGGAATCAGCGGTTTAATAGCTTTTAGAGCTGATTGAACTTGCTGATCTACTGATGTGAATGGATCAAATTTAACTTTAGCCTCATCACATGCATTTTCGATTCTTTGAACCGGATGAGGTAAACCATTTTGAGGATTTATTGCTTCTCTGGAAATCTTATTTATAACCAGTTTTCTTTTATCCTCCTGCATTTTTCTTTTTTGGTCTGCAGTTAACTGAACGGTTCCCTTTTCAAGAATGATTTTGGAAACTTCAATCGGATCAGTAGTTTCAAATATTTTATTCATAGCTTCATCAGAAGCCTTATCTCCTTTTCTGGAGTCTTTGAATATTTCTTCAACAGCTAAAAGATCTTCGATGGCAACATCTGGGCCATCAGGATTTCTGTAGTCAGCTGCTAAATCAGGGTCAACCAATATTTCAAAATGTTCGCCTGAATATTCATATTTAGCAATAATAGCTTCATCGACATTTACCATCAAAGCATCCCCTAACTAGTAATTAGAAAATAATTATTCTTCTTGAGAATCTTCTTCTTCAGATTCTTCAACTTCTTCAGTTTTTTCTTCCTCTTCTTTAGGAAGCACTTCGTCAATGTATTTTTGCACTTCATCTTGAGGGAGTTTTTCGTATTTTTCGTCTTCGATTTTGATGACTGCAATTTCAACATTGTTTGAAGTTGTTTCATGGTCAGTGGCTTCATTGATGGCAGTCAATGCCAATTCGATAGCCCCATCCAATGTTAAATCATCTTCATATTTCTCTTCAAATATTTCCATTGCAGCAGATCTTCCTGAACCTATGGCGGTTGCTTTGTATTCGATTAAAGCTCCACTTGGGTCAGTTTCGAAAAGCTTGCATTTGCCGTTATATATTCCTCCAATGATTAAAGCAGAACCGAATGGTCTTACTCCACCATTTTGGGTGTATAACTGTAACATGTCACATAATTTTTTAGACAAGCTGGTTACACGAATAGGTTCGCTATAGGTGATTTTATTAATTTGCGCTTCAACTCTTGCCCTTTCGACTAATGCTCTTGCATCTGCTACAAGACCTGAAGTGGCTGCTCCGATATGTTCATCTATTTTAAAGATCTTTTCGATAGATGATGCTTCAACTAATTTTGAAGTGGTTCTCTTATCGACAGCTAAAACAATACCTTCTGAACTTTTTACACCGATAGATGTAGTTCCTCTTTTAACAGCTTCTCTTGCATATTCTACTTGGAATAGTCTTCCATCTGGGCTAAAAACAGTAATAGCCCTATCATATCCAGCACTTTGTAAAGGTTGCATATTTATACCTCATAGTTTTTATAAATATTATTTTTATATTTCGACAACTTAAAAAAAATAAAACCAAATCTTCCATGAAAAGGCAAATTCTAATTCCAATTCTAATCAATATGAGTAGTGAATTAGAATATTTTTTATTCTTTTTTCCATAAATTCAATTGATATATATAATTATATTTATTTATAAAGTTTTCTATTTTATTCTAACAAAAAGTAATTAAATATATTTTTCGGATGACTTTATAGTGCCTGACAATCCGATTGTGGTAATTGAAATATTTTTGGAATTGTACTTGTTGACCAGCGCAAGCGATGACCTGACATCTTCAGCAAAATCCCTTTGACATCTCAAAATGGACTTATAATGGAAATACTCATCAGTTTTTTCCATTTCATAGAACCTCATAACCCATAAGTTAAAATTAGATGTGTTGCATTCCCCCTGAAAGCGAACACAGTTGTCCCATACAATACTGACCAACTCGTCTTTACTGATTGGAGAAACGCTTTTGATATCCAAAGTCAGATAATGATTATTCTTTCTAAGAGTTGGCGGCAAAACCTTAAGCTTCATCATCAACCCTCCTGACACCTCTAAAAATCAGATTACTCCTGTTTTTATTATATTCCAAGATATCTCCAGCAGTTTTGAAAGACTTGTCAATTTCCGCATCCGTAAGGCCGGTCTGTTTAAAAACGGAAATGAAATCATGTGTGGTTTTTATATCAAAAACGGATTCCGCACCTGAAGACAATATTAACGGGAAATCGAATTTCCGGAATAATGTGTAGATGTCTCTGAAATTAGAGATGACTTTAGCTCTTGGAGCAAGATAAGTTCTTAAAACGTCCTTAAAACATAATTCAATAGCAACATTATTATATACGGCCTCTTTTGCAAGGATATGGTTAATTCCTGAGTCATATCTTTTAAAATAAGGTCTTGACAATGCGTCTATTTTGACGTTTTCCAAAACGGCACGATTTACTTTCAAATCGCCGCCGACAACAGAGATGCATAATGCCTTATCCCTGAACTTATTGACGTTTTTCCTGATTTCGTCAATGTTTGTTGATCTGATTTCCAATGTATAATCAAAATCAATACCTGCCAGATTATCCTTCAAATCATCCTTGAATTGCAGGGCATCCTGAAAATCCTTTTGATTATATGAAAAATTAATATGCTCCCATCCATACTCGGAAGCCTGTGTAGCCAGCTTAATATTATTTTCAAGACTACCTCCCTTAATATTCAAATCAAAAAACATAGTAATTACTTTATTGGTTTATATATTAATAATTTTTCAAAAAAAATAAGATAAGTGATTATAAATCACTTACTGATACCTATAAAATTCAACATTCCAGCTTACAGTTTCATAATAGTCTATAGTAAATACCTCTTCTGAAGAGGAGGTATATGTAAATGAGTCATATCTGGTCTCAACATCACTTTTTGAACCCCAATCCACACCGCCGGAAACATCATTGGAACCGGATACATACAAATGATTTGTTGCATAGTTTTTGATTGGATAAGCGGAAAGTTCAACCTTGATTGTGCCTTCAGGAACCCGAATGGACTGTGAACCTGAACCTGAACCTGAATAACTTCCTATTGAAACCCACTCCTTACTTGCGCTTTTAGACGAAGATACTGCAGTGGTAGTTTTTTGAGAATCGGAATCGTCTGATGATTCTGCTTCTTGAGCATTACTTTGAACAGAATCCGAATCAATACTGTTGTGTGAATTATCGCTGCTTTGAACAGGTTCGCTGGAATTGCTATTCAACATGAAATAACCGATAGTTCCGACAAGAAGAAGTATAACAATAACCAATGCAATTATTATATATTTTGAATTGTCGGATTTTGCTGAATCGCCGGAATTCTGTTCATTGAACGGATTTCCACATTTAGTGCAAAATTTTGCTTCATCTTTGTTTTCAAAACCGCATTTACTACATTTCATTTTTAACCCATCTTGACTAAATTAGTATTTAATTTATACTATGTATACCATATTTATTTAACTTAATATGTAAAGTTATCTAATTGGTGTTTAAACTAATTATACAATGTTATAAAATATTTTATATAATAACCACCAATATTTTATTATGGTAAAAGAAAACGATGAACTTTTGAAATTAACTTCATATGTTCAAATTTCCAAATACCGAGAAAAAACTTTAAAATCCATTGGTGATGAGGTTAAAATACCAACAAAAATTGCTAGTGATAGTGGAATTAGAACTAACCATATTTCAAAAGTTCTAAGTGAACTAAAAAGCAAAGACATTGTTGAATGTATCAATGAAGAAGCTCGTAAAGGAAGATTATATAGATTGACCGATACAGGTAAAGATGTATTGGAGACTATTAAAGAAAAAGAGGAAAAAAAGGAATAGACTACGTAAATTCAATGCCCTCTTTAATATTTTCCAATTCCTTTATCTCTTCATCATTGCCCGAAACTTCTTTAAAAACATCGAACAACATTCTTAATAAAATACTATTTTTGAAATCCAATAAAAAGCTGTCATCAGTTTCCCTATAAATCGAATCGTATTTCGGAGGGGTCAAATCCTTCCTATACTGTAATTTTATCTCATCCCTCAAATCCTCATCGATATATTTTTCCAGATAAACGATTATCTCATTGGCAAAGGAATTCCCCAACATGATCATGCTGTCTATAGACTCCTCATCAATTCCCATCTCTTCAACCAAAACATTGAAAGATCCATAGTTCTGATAACCGTATGGTATGAATCTCCCCTCTACAGTGTGGGCGCAGTATTCATTCATCACTTTAAACTCGGGAAGAATCAGGAAGTACCAGACAAAACTCTGAAGGGTTGTTGACGTTTCAACCTTAAATATGGAACATAATAAACTTTCAATAATCTCGAATAATAAATAGTGGCCCAATTCATGGATGATTGTTGCAATCTGAACTGAATCGTCCAGCCTGTCATCATAATAGATATTCTTGCCCAAAAAGATATATCCCCTTTCATAACCCCTTGCTTTAGGCTTGCATATGGTGAAAATACTTGCAAAGTTTAAAATCTTATCTCTTGTTGTTGCGCCTCTAATATCTATATAATTAGCCCTTATAAAAATTCTTGATAACAACTGGTTGTACTGCTCATTGGTTATGCTGGCATTTTCAAGCAGGTCCAAATTAAACTGGGAAAACAATGTCTCAAAATCTTCAATGGCAATTGGATTCAATTGACTTCCGCAATTAACACAATGAGTGGACAAATTAGAGTTGGTTTCACCGCAAACCGGGCAGACATGTTCCAATATTAATTTATTGCCGCAATGAGTGCAATAACTATTTTCCTTAAAGTTTGGAGTTCCGCAAATATCGCAATCCCTCATTTGATTCTACCTCAGCTTGTCCTTTAGAGTTCTTACAGCAGCGTTTATTGAATTTTTATGAAGTATACTTCTTTTAATGTTCTTACCGCAATTATGGCAAAACTCACTGTCCCATGATAAAATTTCTCCACAAGAGCATATGATTCTTGTCTTAATCATCCTTTGAGGATTTAATGGCCTTTCACAATTTTCACAAAATTTAAAATGTTTTGAATTAATATGTCCGCATACACAAACGATTTTTGTGTCCTCCCTTCTCAAATTAGTGCCGCATTCAGTGCAAAAATCGGAAGTTACGTCGTTTAATGTGGAACATGTACATAATATTGCCATTTCACCCAAATTCCCATAATTAATCAATGGCAATCCACAGTTTTTACAGAAATAAGAGAATCTTTCGTTTTCTTCACCGCAGAAGCAGAATACGGAATCGTTGAACTCAAGATTGAAATTGCTGTAATTGCCATTGAAATGGAATTCATCCTTCTTCAGCTGTTTGCCGCACATTTCACAGTAGACATTTTCCTTTGAGTTGACAGCCCCGCATTCGCATAAAACATTATCAACAGAAAATTTCGGTTTACTTTCATTTTTAAAGATTCTTGATAGTTTGCTTGGAGTTCTTTTAACACCGCACATGTAGCAATAATCATTATCAATCTCATTCAAGTATCCGCAGGAGCAAATATCATATTTAAAATTATTCTTGGTATTGATGTATGGCGAGAAGTCTATCTCAAAATCAAAAAAACCGATATCATGTATTGGAGGAATTAAAACGCAGGTTGATTTTTCAGTATCGTAACCTGTTTTAAGACCGCAGTTAGTGCAGAACGGTTCATTTGGCAGTATTCTCTGGCCGCATTTTCGACAATAATTCCCCTTAATCATTTTTATCAGTTTTTAGATAATGATTGGATTTCTTCAACTACCTTGTATAATACTTCCTGGCCAAGCCCTTCAATGTATTTGATGGATCCGGCGCATTCATGGCCTCCACCATCCACGCCCGCCTGAGGGACTTTTTCAATCATCTTTGCCACAATCTCATTTACATTGAATCCGTACTGCTCGTTTACAGCATCAGTCGCTCTGAATACTCCGAAATCAGGCCCATGACCCAATGTTACAATCGGCTTGTCTTCCCCCAATTGCTTAATTATATGGTCATGCACAAATCCGCAGGTTTTTCCAGGAGCTGGAAACGTGAATTTATGGGCGAATTTTTCAACGTCAAGCAGATTGAAGTAAATTCCGTTTTCAAGCTGTGTCTGCTTGATATTCGGAAGTGCCGCTCTGAGTTGGGTATTGATTCTTTTTTGATATTCTGAGTATAATGCATCAATCATCTTTCTGTGCTTATCAAGATTGTCAACCGCCAAAATCGTATCCATTATTCCTCTGCCATTCATGAATCTTAAGAAATACGCTTCAAAATCCACACATTCAGCCACTTTCGCCAGATGTTCCTTGCTGAATCCTTTTTGAGCGGCCAATTTCAAGTACTGATATGTTTCACCGCAATCTGCACGGTCTCCTAAAGACGCGATTGCAGGCAGATGCTTAATCAATTCCTCAACATCAGGGTTGATAATGTGTGCCACTTCCGTTGCAAGGCATCCTGCGGTCAATTGGGAATCTCCACCAACAAGGTAAGGGTTAACATGGGTGTCCACATATTCGTCGACTGCCACTGTTGCGCCATATATCTCACCGTCATGCTCATCTTTTGTAAGCAATTCCCCCGGAGAGTGATGGTCTATTACAACAACCTCAATGTCATAGATTTTTGCCTGCATTAATGCGACGATGTCCTCTTCTGTTGAGCCGTTGTCCAATAACACTATTAGAGGTAATTTCTGACCGTGCCTTTCCTGGTCTTCAAGGGCGAATGACAAATCCTTCACGACATCTTCAAGCTCGTAAAATGGCGCCTTGCTTGGTGACCTTTTAAAGTAATAGTATTCGGCATCATTACTTGGATTTATTTCCTGTATTAAAGGAACGATTGCCTTTTCCATTGCAACTCCGGAGACAATTCCATCCGCATCATTGTGATGTCTTAAAAGAATTGTTCTTCCGTCAAGTATTGCTCTTCTAATCTTTTGTGCAGCCTCATACATCTTAGGTCTGAGCCTGTTTAAAACATCACTTTTGACCAGGAAATCGACCTCTTGAGGTTTGGCTTTTCTGTTTAATGCATCATCAATCAGCCTATGTAGCTGGCGGGTGCTTTCCTCATCGAGTTTTAGCATTGAAGATGACTCGATTTGAGTTTTTCCGCCATGCTCATTAACTTCACCGATGACCTGCACCGCATCGTTCAATTCGATTTCTGGATAGGACCTTTCTCCCGCCTTATCAAATGCGGCAATTTCTGTGATTCCTGTCTCATCGCTGATGATGAAGATTGTTGGCCCTGAAGTCTGCTGGATTTGCTGAACCTCACCATCAATTCTGACAATTTTTCCCTTATACTCCTCCAATTGGGAAATGAGGGTTCTCGGAATTGATTTGGTGAGTTTCTTAAGATTATATGAATCAACATAAGCGGGTGCAAAATCAATTTTGCCTTCCCTTGATTTGATTGAGGTTATGAATACGATTATCTCCTCGCCGACATTATATTCGCTGACATCTCCTCTCATCAGACCCCAAACATTACTGTTTAAAGATACGAAAGCCCCATATCTTTCTATTCTTGTAATTTTTCCTTTGTATAATTTGTCCTTGTCAACATCCCTCATATTGCAGATGGGATCCAGAACGTACACATCACGGGCCGCTTTTCGTTTGGCTTCGAATTCATCATACTTTATTTTTTCGGCTTTCCTTTTTTCACCGCATTCATGGCACAGGTCATATTTTTCATCAAGCAGCTTGCCACAGTCCCTGCAAACGTTTATTTGACCTGTTCCATGACAATACTGGCATTCATCATAAACTTCCACCTGTCCCTTGCCGTTGCATACTTCACATGGAATGTCTTCCTCTCCTCCAAGGTCAAATTTTGCTTTTGCTTTACTGTTTACTCCTTTAAAATGATTACCTATATCAAAAACATCATCTTCAAAGCCTGTTCCTCCACAGGCATCGCATTCCTTATAGTCCACTACAACTGAACCAATTCCATTACATTTTGGACATTTAGTCTTCATATAAAACCTCGTTTTAAGTGAATAAATCCGGATTCTCCTGGACGATTTCATTTCTTTCATTCTGATATTTCAATGAGCTGTACATCAAATCATTAGCTTCGGTTCCATGGGTTGATCCGGTGTAATTATAATAGATTTCCAAATAATATATTGCCTCTTTTAGTTCATCCACCGCTTTCAGTTTAAGTTTCAATTCATTTATTGTTGTGTCGATGTAGTCCTTGTGAACCTCATTTAAATCCTTATCATATTTTTCCCGGATTCCTTCCAGCTTCTGCAGACTGTTATTGTAATTATCACCTGCAGAAATAGCTTTTTCTCTTGACTGTTCGAAATCCCTGCTGTTCAATAATTCAACGGATTCATTGTAATCTTTATCTCCCTGAACAATACCGTCGCTTATAGCCGGCATCGATTCATTGATATTGTCCAGAGAACTTTCAATGAAAACAACTGCTGCGGAAATCAAAAGCAAAACTACAACAAAAATTATTAATTTAATATACTTAATATTCACGTAATAAATTTTATAATAAGATATTATTAAAATTTTTTATAAAAAAAAAGAAAAAATAAAGTTTAAAAATTAAATTTTTAAACTTATTCACTGGACCAGAGTCCGTGTTGGTTACAAAATGCCAATGCTACAACGTCATCAGTTGAGTTTACAGTGAAAGTTGCTTCTGCAACATCACCCGGTTTGAAGCATTTTGCGTATTGTTCGCCACCAGCTTCGATGATAACAAATTCAATGTAGTGGTCATCATCCATTGGGTGAGCGGCTTCACCGACTTTTACGGTTACCTTATCACCATCAATTTCAACAACTGGTTTGTGTTTAGGAGCTTTTTCTCCTTCAGTTTGTACTGGGAATTCAAGCATGTGGTCAGAACATACTTTTTCATCGCCTTCAGCCAAAACTTGGATTATGCTTCCACAATCATCACATTTTAATATTTTTGCCATAATAAAACATCTCCTATAATGGATTAAAAATATTTTATTACTTTAAGTATTTATTATTATTGATTGTTTTCATAATAATTTTCAATGGCTGCCTGAAGACCGTCTGCCGCAAGGTTAGAACAATGCATTTTTATTGGTGGAAGACCATCCAATTCTTCTGCAACATCATTACGGGAGATTTTTAAAGCCTCTTCTAAAGTTTTACCAACGGCAATTTCAGTAATCATGCTGCTTGTTGCAATTGCCGCACCGCAACCAAAGGTTTGGAAGGAAATGTCTTGAATTACATTATCCTCAACTTTGATGTAGATTGTCATCAAATCTCCACAGGTAGGGTTTCCTACAGTTCCAACTCCATTAGCATCTTCCATCATTCTGCAGTTTCTTGGGTTTGCGAAATGATCCATTACTTTTTCTGAATAATCCATAATTAGCACTTCCTACATCCGTCTTCATGTTTTCTACACATTATATTATCGTAATCAAGTTCCTGATTCCATAACGGGGACATTTGTCTTAATCTTTTAACAGCTTCTGCAACTGTATCCACAAATTCATCAACATCAAAAGCTTCACTTTCAGGAGCAAGTGAAATTCTCAGTGACCCGTGAACATCGACAGGATCCAAGTCCAAAGCTGTTAGAACAGGTGATGCCTCAAGGGTATTTGATGAACATGCTGAGCCTGTTGATGCCTGATATCCATTAGCATCCAATAAAAGAATTAAGGATTCGCCTTCAATAGCTTTGAATCTGAAATTGACAAGGTTCGGCAATCTGGTTTCCCTGTCACCATTCAGGTATGATTCTGGAATAGTGCTCAACACCTTGTCAATGAGCTCATCACGAATTGCTGATAGCTTTTCATAATGTTCATCAAGTTTGTTTGCGGCTATTTCACAAGCCTTTCCAAATCCGACAATTGCAGGAACGTTTTCAGTTCCTCCTCTAATTCCTCTTTCCTGTCCACCCCCATGAATGAGGGGTACGACACGAGTTCCTTTTCTGATGTATAATGCTCCAACACCTTTTGGACCATTGATTTTATGGGAAGATAAGGAAAGTAAGTCTATATTCAATTTCTCAACATCCACTTCTATCTTTCCAAAACTTTGCACTGCATCGACGTGGAATTTGATATTTTTCTCACGTGCGATTTTGCCTATTTCCTCAATAGGCTGGATTGTTCCTATTTCATTGTTTGCATGCATTACAGTGATTAGGATAGTTTCGTCAGTGATTGCGTCTTTTAAATCTTCGATATCAATTATGCCGTTTTTGTTTACAGGCAAATAGGTTACTTTAAAATCGAGAGATTCTAAAAATCCTAAAGTATTCTTTACAGCAGGATGTTCAATATTGGTTGTAATGATATGTTTACCCTTTTTCTGTAACTTAAATGCAACACCTTTAATAGCGAGGTTATCGGATTCTGATCCCCCGCTTGTGAAAATAATTTCTTCAGGTTTTGCATTAATTGAATCTGCGACTCTTTGTCTGGCTAAATTCAATGCTTTTTTTGATTCGCGACCTATTCCATATAAGGTGGATGGATTTCCAAACTCCTGTATGAAATAAGGTTCCATTTCCTTAAAAACTTCTTCACTAACTTGAGTAGTTGCTGAGTTATCCAAATACATTTCTTATCTCCAAATTTTTCATTTTAAATTTAAATACTGTCTAAAGCTTGACTTAAATCAGCTATCAAATCATCAACGTCTTCAAGACCTATGGATAATCTAATGAAGTCTGGTGTTACTCCAGTTGCTTCCTGCTCTTTTGGAGTTAACTGCTGATGTGTTGTACTTGCAGGGTGGATAGCCAGGCTTTTTGCATCTCCGATATTTGCAAGTATTGAGAATAGCTCTAATTTTTCAATTACTTTTCTTCCTGCCTCTTCTCCACCTTCAACACCGAAACCTAAAATACCTGCAAAATGGTCTTTTAAGTATTTTTTATTGACTTCGTAAGTCGGATGTGATTCGAGACCAGGATAGTTTACCCAATTAACTTTCGGGTGTGATTCCAGGAATTTTGCAACTTTAAGTGCATTTTCTGAGTGTCTTTTTACACGCACATCAAGACTTTCCAGTCCTTGCAGGAATATGAAACTGTGCACTGGCGCCTGTGTTGCACCGATGTCCCTTAAAAGTCTTGCCCTTATTCTTACGGTGAATGCAATGTTTCCAAGTTCAGGCACGTCTCCGAATGTATCCCAGAACACTAATCCGTGATAACTTGGATCCGCTTTTGTAAAGTTAGGGAATTTGCCGTTTCCCCAGTTGAATTTACCTGAATCGACAATATATCCTCCAATTGCGGTACCATGTCCCCCCACATATTTGGTGGCGGAAGCTGCAATCACATCTGCACCATGCTTCAACGGTCTGACAAGTCCCACACCAACGGTATTGTCCACTATTAATGGTATGTCGTGAGAATGTGCAATTTCAGCAAGAGCTTCGAAATCCGGCACATCAAGTTTAGGGTTTCCTATTGATTCGACATAAATCGCCTTTGTCTTTTCATCAATTGCTTTTTCAAAGGCTTCCAAGTCTTGTGAATCGACAAACTTGACTTCTCTGGCAAGGTCCTTGAAAGTGTAGTTGAACAATTGGTAGGTTCCTCCGTACAGGTTGTCTGCTGAAACGATGTTGTCTCCAGGCTCGGTAACATTCAATATTGCATATGTAATTGCTGCAAGACCACTTGATGTTGAAATTCCTGAGTTACCGCCTTCGATGGCAGCAATTCTTGCTTCAAATACATCACTGGTAGGGTTTGTGAGTCTGGAGTAGATTTGTCCAAACTCTTGAAGGGCGAATCTCCTTGCAGCTTCATCTGAGTCTTTAAATACATATGAAGTTGTTTGATAGATAGGCACTGCCTGTGCCCCTGTTACGGGGTCTGGAATTTGTCCTGCGCGTACACCTAATGTTGCTAATCCATAATCTTTATTTGTCATTTATTATCACCTTTTTAATTAAATTCAGTAAATTATATCACGTGTTATATTTACTATATAACATATGTTATTTTTTTTATATATAAATGTTTCGCATGCCTAAAAAATTAAATAATAACAATTGTTATTTAATTATTAATTATTAATTTACATTCAAAAAAAAAATTAAAAAAAGAGGAGAATGAACCCCTA
The DNA here is from genome assembly GCF_017406825.1 of Methanobrevibacter sp. GTDB lineage: Archaea > Methanobacteriota > Methanobacteria > Methanobacteriales > Methanobacteriaceae > Methanocatella. The sequence continues at coordinate 28,435 of NZ_JAFQXT010000010.1, read as the reverse complement.
ATCGTTTACTTCATAACCCAATGACTGCAGATTTTCTCTGATCTTATCTGATAAGTCATACTGCTTGTTAGCCCTTAACTCTGATCTAACTTCAGAAATAACATCTAACAAATCATCTGAACCTGCACCAACATCCTGAAGTTCAAAGCTGACTCCCAAAATATGTGATGCATCATCTAAAAATGATTTGATGGCAATCTTTTCATCATCGGAGAGGTTATCCAATTCATTTTTAGTGTCATTGATTAATCCAAAAATGGATGCGATAGCTTTTGGAGTGTTGAAATCATCATCCATACTGTTGAAGAACTCTTCCCTGTGAGGATTCAATTTTTCACAGGAAAATTCCCCATCATCAACTTCAACATCCAATTGGCCATAGTATTTTCTGATTCTATCCAAACTCCTTTCGGACTGATGAAGAGAGTCTTTTGAAAAGTCAATCGGACTTCTGTAGTGAGTGGACAATACAAAGAATCTGAATGTGTCAGGCTCATAATTTTCAAGCAATTCACGAATAGTGATGAAGTTATGCAGAGACTTGGACATCTTTTCCCCATTGACATTTAAGAAACCTGTATGTAACCAGTATCTAACCATTGGAGATTTTCCTGAAACCGCCTCCATTTGTGTGATTTCGGCTTCATGGTGAGGGAATATCAAATCCAGTCCTCCGCCGTGGACATCATATTGCTCTCCAAAGTAATATTCAGTGATAGCAGTGTCTTCAATGTGCCATCCAGGTCTTCCATCACCCCATGGGGATGGCCAGGTCGGTTCATCAACGCCTTCACGTTTCTTCCATAAAGCAAAGTCCTGATGGTTCTTCTTAGTGGTTTCAGCAATATCCCTGTGTGATTCCAGCTCATCCACATTTCTGTTGGACAGTTTCCCGAATTCCTCGAATTTATCAATTTCAAAGTAAACTCCATCTTCGGTTTCATACGCAAAGCCTTTATCTATCAGCCTTTGGATTTGATCCAATATTTCAGGCATATGGTCTGTTGCCCTTGCGAAGAGATTGACACCGTTCACATTTAACTTTTCCATGTCTTCACGATATCTCCTTTCGAATTTGCGCGCCAGGGCATCGGCAGGAATCCCGCTTTCTTTTGAGCGGTTAATGATTTTATCATCAATATCTGTAACATTCTGAATGTAAAATACAGCATATCCCTTGAATTCCAAGTATCTTTTTATTGTATCGAATGAGATGTATGTTCTTCCATGGCCAATATGAGCGTCATCATAAACTGTAGGTCCACATACGAATAAGTTAACTCTATTTTTATTAATTGTTTTAAAATCCTCTTTATCACGAGTTAAAGTTGAATAAATCTCCATAAGAATAAACCTCAAAAAAAGTAATTGAAAGGCAAGTGAGGGATTTGAACCCCCGTATTATGGTCTGCAGCCACACACCTAAGCCACTCGGTAAACTTGCCACTAAAACATAAAGTATAATAAGATATTGGTAATTAATAGTTTAAATACTTTACTATAAATTCCAATATTTTACTATTCCGCTTCAGAACCTAAACAAGATTGACAATCCTCGCCAAGTTCGGATTTATCAATATTAAGTTGGTCTAACACATCAGTTACACTAACATTTTTACAGATTGCACAAGTCCTTGGGATTAAATCCGCTTTTGTAGCCTCACCTTCTGATAACTGACGTGCAAATTCATGAATCTTTGCCCTTACATTATCATCAAGCCTTATTCCACTGCCTCTTTTATCAGTTATATACTGGGATACGGCAGGCTGAGTGATATCCATGAGTTCAGAAACATCTTTTTGCTTCATTCCCAAGTTCAATAATTCCTTAGCTAATTCAGATCTAATTGCAGGTATTACATACCATACTACGATTTCACAAGGTGGTTTCATCTAATCACCATCACTCCCAAATAATTCCTCAAAGTTGTATAATTCATCTTCTTCCGAATCAGTTAAACATATTCCATTCTTGTCCAGCAAGATTTCAATCAGTTTCTCGTTTTCATGAATTTGTCTTTCCAAACGCCTGATTGCCGCAGCAACAGGGTCCGGGAGTTTATTGTGTTCCAAATCAACGACATGACTTTGATTTTTGCATTTGACTATTCTTCCAGGAACTCCAACACAGGTTGATTCGGAAGGAACATCTTTAAGCACCACCGCACCGGTACCTATTTTTGCATAATCGCCAATGGTAATATTTCCCATCACTTTAGCACCGGCACCTATGATAACTCCTTTTCCTATTGTCGGGTGTCTTTTACCTTTATTGGTTGTGGTACCTCCAAGAATTACTCCCTGATAAATCAGAACATCGTCACCAACAATAGTTGTTTCTCCTATTACAATTCCCATACCATGGTCAATGAATACGCCTTGTCCCAATTGAGCTCCAGGGTGAATTTCAATACCAGTAAGAAAACGACTGATAGTGGAGGTGAATCTTGCAATGAACTTTAACGAATGAGTCCAGCAATAATGATTGAATCTATGGAATAATATTGCATAAAATCCAGGATAACAAAAAAACACTTCCACTGTTGAACGCAAAGCAGGGTCTTTTTCCTTTATAGCATTTATTTCTCTCCTTAACTGGTCAAGCATTATGAAACTCCAATGTTATATAGAATTAATTATATAACATATGATATAAATACTTATTCTTATTCAAATAACCAGTCAACAGAGAGATATCTGTCTCCAGTATCGGGTAAGATTGCTATTATTCTTTTACCTTTATTCTCTTCCCTTTTAGCTAATTCCAATGCTGCCCAAGTTGCTGCACCAGATGATATGCCGGAAAATATACCTTCCTTTTTAGCAAGTTCAAGGAAAGTCTTTCCTGCATCTTCACTGGCAACCGGCATGATTTCATCAATCAAATCAGCATCATAAATTGAAGGAACAAAACCTGCACCGATACCTTGGATTTTGTGAGGTCCTTTTTCACCTTTTCCTAAAGTTTGAGACTCTTTTGGCTCAACAGCAACTACCTTTACATCAGGAATCTTTTCTTTTAGACCTTTTGCAATTCCTGTAGCGGTTCCGCCTGTTCCTACTGCAGAAACCACAATGTCAACATTGCCCTCGGTATCTCTTAAAATCTCCTGAGCGGTTGTTTTGTAGTGGATATCGACATTTGCAGGATTGTCAAACTGTCCTAATATGATTGAATCTTCAATTTCCTCATTTAATTCTTTTGCCTTTGCAATTGCTCCACCCATACCTTCGGAACCTGGTGTTAATACGATTTCAGCACCGAAAATAGCCAATAATTTCCTTCTTTCGATGGACATTGTGTCAGGCATTGTTAAAATCAATTTGTAACCTTTTGCAGCTGAAGTGAAACCTAATCCTATGCCTGTATTACCGCTTGTCGGTTCGATGATTGTTGCGCCCGGTTTTAACAGACCCTTATTTTCAGCGTCTTCAATCATTGCAACACCAACACGGTCCTTTACACTGCTTGTAGGGTTAAATGATTCGATTTTCACATACACTTCCGCATCTAAATCTTTTGTTAAATTATTTAATCTTACGATTGGAGTATTTCCTATAGCATCTGTGATGCTATCAAGCAATCCTCTTTTGATTTCTGGAACGTTTACCATAATTTTATTCTCCTATTTAATTAATTTATAATTTGATATGAATAAAAAATTATTCAAAAAGTCAATATAACATCTGTTATAATAACTATTGTTATATAATGATATTTTAGTTTATAAATGTTTTGGTATAACTAAAAATTTTCACCATAATACTCGCAGATGTCAGTGCATGGACACATCTCACATTGAGGAGAAATCGGTTTGCAAATATTCTGACCAAACTGAACCATCAAATCATTCAGTTTAATCCATAACTCCTCAGGAGCAATCTTACACAATTCGACCTCAGTATCTTCAGGATCTTTCGTATCAACCAAACCCAAACGGTTTGAAATCCTATGAACATGAGTGTCCACCGGGATAGCAGGAAGCTCAAAAGCAAAAACCATAACGCAATTAGCAGTTTTTCTGCCAACACCAGGAAGCTTGATCATTTCCTCAACAGTGTCAGGAACTTCAGCACCATACTGGTCAATTAAAATCTGTGAAACCTCCTGAATGCGAGCCGCCTTAACATTATAAAAACCGGCAGGCTTAATCAACTCCTTAACATCCTCAATAGGAGCATCAACCACCGCATAAATATCAGGATATTTACTAAATAAATTATTGGTAGCCTGATCAGTATTCTCATCACGAGTCCTTTGAGACAAAATAGTTCTAATCAGAACCTTATACGGATCATGGTCTAAAAATGTTCTGATTGTAAAAACACTTTCCAACTCTTCAACCAATCTAACAACACGTTCTTCCTTATTCATCTTTTAACTCCAATTCAAAACCTAATTCAGCCATTGCCTCGATGAAATTAGGGAATGACACATTGAAAACTTCCCCGTTTGTAATTTCAATATCATGCTTCAGGCCAATTAAACTAAAGGCCATTGCCAATCTGTGGTCTCCATGAGAATCCACTTTACCTGATGTGACTCCTCCTGTTATGCTCATGCCATCTTCCCGTTCAGTTAATTTACATCCCAACTTTTCCAATTCACGGCAAGTGGTATCGATTCTGTCAGTTTCCTTAACTCTTGCATGAGCAACGCCACTGATGTTAGTGGTGCCTTCAGCCATAGCGGCAAGAACAGCCACTGTTATCAATAAATCCGGAGCATTTGCCAAGTTAACATCAATGGCCTTTAAATCGCCATTGGATGCGATTTCAACATAATCCTCACCGCGAATTATTGTGGCACCCATCTCCTGCAGGATATCCAAAATATATCTGTCTCCCTGTTTAGAGTCCCTAAACAGATTCCTGATTTTTGCCTTTCCTCCGTTAATGGCTATTAATGCAAGAAGATAAGATGCGGACGAATAATCGCCCTCAACCGTATAATCGCAAGCAACATAATACTGCTTTTTGACCTTGAACTCATCGATTCTGCAGCCCTGATACTCCTTATCGCAGGATTCATGTTTTAAATAGTAACCTTTCAATACCTTGACGCCAAATTTCCTCATGATATCCAGAGTCATATTCACATAAGGCTTTGACTTGAATTCAGGCAAAACATACAGTGCAACACCATTATCGGACAATGGGGATGACAGTATGATTGATGAAATAAACTGTGAACTGACATTGCCCATAATATTGGTTTCCCCACCGGCATAACCAGGTTTGATCAAAATTGGTGCCTTATCGTTTTCATTCAATGAGACTGATTCAACCCCCAATGGCAATAATGCATCCATCAGCAAACCCATTGGACGGGTTTTCAGGGAATCATCGCCTGTTAACGTGACTTCATTATCGCTCAATGCGGCAACCGAAGTCATTAATCTTAAGGTTGTTCCAGAATTGCCCAAATCAATAGGGCCTTTGGAAGAATTATGCAGTTTGCCCCCAGTGCCGACGACTTCCAAATAGTCATCATGTTCATTTATCTTGGCTCCCAATGCTTTGCAGACTCTAATTGATGCCAAAGTATCCTGTGAATAGAGCATGTCGTAAAGCTTAGATGTTCCTTTAGCAAGTGAAGCAAGGATAACTGCTCTGTGGGAATAGCTTTTAGAGGGAGGTGCCTTTACAACCCCTCCAATTTCCGAAATATTTTTTACCTTAAGAATCATTGATATCTCTTCTAAAAAATTAATGTATTACTGTTAATTATTTTTGGTCATTTTGATATTTAAATCAAATTAAATATTGGAAAAAAAAGAAAAAAAGTGGAATAATTCAAAAGAATTATTCATCTTTAAATGGTTGCGGGAGTTCGCAAACTCCACTGTCTTTTGCAAGGTATGCATATGCAAATGCCGCACAGATTGCACCTACAATAGGTCCGATCAGGTATATCGGGAAGAATCCCCAAAGGTTTTGTCCTCCGAGAATCATATCCATCAAGTATGGTCCGAATGTACGTGCAGGGTTGATTGAAGCTCCTGTGAATGCTCCCAATACCACGATTACTGCAGCCACAGTCATACCGATTGATATTCCTGCAAAGCCAGGTTCCGCTTTTTTATCGACTGCCACACCCATAATGACCATCATCAGGAAGAATGTTCCGAGGAATTCCGCAAACATTGCCTGCATATAGCTTACGCCAAGTCCAGGTGCTGTTGCACCCAGTCCTCCGATGGTAACCGCTGGAGCGCCAAGGCATAAGAACAGGCAAAGACTTCCTAAACATGCACCGATTACCTGTGCAACTATATAGTAAACACTGTCGATTAAATCGATGTTTTTGGTCACAAGCAGCCCAATGGTTACAGCAGGATTTAAGTGTGCGCCTGATATCTTACCGAACACATAAATACATATCATTACAGTTAGACCAAATGCCAAAGCTATGGCAATCCAGTCACCAAGCCCTCCTAAAGGTCCGATTCCGGCAACTCCTGCAGCGTCTGAAATCAATAATGTAACGACAGCTGAGCCTGTACCGAAAAATACAAGGAAGAAGGTTCCAAGAAGCTCTGCAAAGAATTTTTTTCTTATATTGCAAGTCATATTAACTCACCTATACAGCTTCTCTCCATTGACAGTATTCGTGTTTGTTGTCTGCAAGACATGCTGAAGCACATTGTTTACAACCTCTTACAGGAGATCCAGGTACTTCTTTGTCAAGTGCAATGATGTTTGTCATCATGGTTGCTGTAATTGGTTCTGAAGTTAAAAGACATGGGTAGTCTGCCAATCTCATAAGTGAAGAGAATCTTACAGTAATGGCACATGCCGGATAAGTGTATCTTTGTGGGTTCATTAAAACATCATTTTCAAGAATAGATGTGAAATCAACTTCCATTCCTTTGATTCTTGGAATGATTTCAAATCCTGCAGATGATCTCATCTTTCTTGCATTGCTCATTGCATTGAATCCTCTGTAAATCATGTCCATGAAGTCACAGTTGTGCAACTCGGCGGCCGCACCCCTTTTTGGATATTGCTGCACATAGTTGTGGAATCTTTTATTCAACATGTCAACAACCATAGGAGCGGTAAAACCATCTAATTCTAACAGGAATTCAGTTGCACATGCAGATGAACCTGTTGAGAGTTTCAATACATCGAATGGAGTTTGATACTTATCTAAATTGTTCCTTAAGGAGTTTTCAATTACTCCGGCAGTGGCCTGGATAATTGCCATGGTCACATCATCCTTACACATGTTGTAAGTGGACTGGCCGATGTGGTGTCCGATATCTCCAACACAGTATGCAGGAACGGTTACGATGTTACCGTAATGCACTCCATCATCCATTGCTGCTTTGACAACAGGAGTCATTGCTTTTTTATACTTGTTCATGTAGTCCCTTACGTCGAATGATGAGTGGTCTGCATCATCCATTAATGTGCCTTGTCCTTCAATAGGGGTTTTATAAATCATTTGCAAGGTTGCAATCTCTTTTTCGGTTGCTTGTGCTGCAGTCATTCCGTCTTCAATAGCGTTAGCGAATGCATCACCAATACCATATGAAGTGTTCATACCCCATGATTTTGCAGATAGGATTGCCTGTTTGTGATGTACCGGGAGATCCATATCGAGCAATAATTGATTTACAACATTACTGGTACTTCCAGGCATTAATGCAAAGTCAACAACACAGGTTGGTCCATAAAATCCACCATATCTTCTAATTGATTCTTTAGCGATTAACGCTTCTGAATCTGCTATTTTTTGGATGAACTTGTCTACACTGTCTGCAAAGTCCCCGTCTTCCTCACATAAAATCTCCAATATTGGAGGAGTTTGGAAGTGTTCAATGAATGGATCGTCTTCACATTTCAGGGTGTCGGTAATGGAAGATAAAATCTCATAATGGTTTTTAACAGATTCCTTGTGTAAGTTAATTACTGATTCCGCTTGGCCGTCAATAGCTTTCATGCCTGCCACCGCATCAGCATAAGGCTTAGCGTCAGTAATTTTAAAGTCATTGTACCTATTTTCTGATATGACTGCAACGTCGGCCTTTTGAGCTGCCATTGACTCGTCTATCATTTTTTCGTATAACTCTCTCATTTTTATCACCTAGGTAATAAGAGCGCTGAGCATGAAATTCATACTAAAACTACTCTTAGATAATAATAAATTATTCACCATATTATTTAAATATGTTTAAATAATTTTTAAAAGAAAGATTTTTGTTAGTATTTGTTTAGATAATTCAAAAAGGGTTGAATAAATAATTAAAATTAAATGTCTATTAAATATTAACTAAAAAAAAATTTAAAAAAAAAGTGAAATAATAAAAGAAATCATTTGCCAATATCTTCTACTAATTCCTTTGCATATGGAGTGATATTCTCATCAAGCATACGCTCTAAAAATTGACCTGTATATGTTCCGGCTTCTGCAATTTCTTCCGGAGTTCCTGTTGCAATTACCTCTCCACCACCGTCTCCACCTTCAGGACCAAGGTCGATAATGTGGTCGGCTGTCTTAATGACATCAAGGTTATGTTCAATAACAACAACAGAATTGCCTGCATCAGTCAATCTGGCTAAAACCTCTAAAAGTCTTTTAATATCTGCAAAATGAAGACCTGTAGTCGGTTCATCAAGAATATATAATGTTTTGCCTGTACTGGTTCTTGACAACTCTTTAGCAAGCTTGATTCTTTGAGCTTCACCACCGGACAATGTTGTTGCAGGCTGTCCTATCTTCATATAACCCAATCCAACATCATACAGGGTTTGAAGTTTTTTGGTGATTTTCGGAATGTTTTCAAAGAATTCCAAAGCTTCCTCAACAGTCATTTCCAGGACTTCATAGATGTTTTTACCCTTGTATCTTATATCTAATGTCTCTTCATTGTATCTTTTACCGCCACAGACTTCACACGGCACATAAACGTCAGCCAAAAAGTGCATTTCAATCTGAACGATACCGTCTCCTGAACATGCTTCACATCTTCCGCCCTTAACGTTGAATGAGAATCTTCCAGGCTTATATCCTCTTGCCTTTGATTCAGGAGTATTAGCAAATAAATCACGAATGTCAGTGAATACTCCAGTATAAGTTGCAGGATTTGACCTTGGAGTTCTTCCAATAGGTTTTTGGTCGATTGCAATAACCTTGTCAATGTTTTCCAACCCTTCAATCTCATCATATTTACCGGCGAAAGTGAATTTTCTGGATAATTTGCCTTTTGCACCTTTGTATAGGATTTCATTGATTAGGCTACTTTTACCAGAACCGCTTACTCCGGTTACACAGGTAAATTTGCCCAGTGGAATTTCAACATCGATTTCCTTTAAGTTATTTTGGGCTGCGCCTCTGATTGTTATGAACTGTCCATTTCCAGGCCTTCTCTTTTTAGGAATATCAATCTTTTTAACTCTTGAAATGTATTGGCCTGTTACCGAATCTGGATTGTTCATAATGTCCAAAGGTGTTCCCTGAGCAACGACTTTACCACCATGCTCTCCTGCACCGGGACCAATATCCACAACATGGTCTGCTGACAATATGGTTTCCTCATCATGCTCAACAACGACAAGAGTGTTTCCCAAGTCCTTGAGTCTCTTAAGGGCTTCTATGAGTTTGATATTGTCCCTTTGGTGGAGTCCTATACTTGGTTCATCCAAGATGTATAACACACCAACCAGACCTGAACCTATTTGAGTGGCCAATCTGATTCTCTGCGCTTCACCACCTGATAATGTACCTGATGATCTTGACATGGATAAGTAGTCCAGACCAACTTCCACCAAAAAGCTTAAACGCTCTTTAATTTCTTTTAGAACTTCCTTTGCGATGAAATTTTCCCTTTCGGTCAATTCCAAATCCTGGAAGAACTGATATGAATCTTTAATGGCCAAATCACAAATGTCAATGATTGATTTGCCTCCGACAGTAACAGCTAAAACTTCCGGTTTCAAACGTTTTCCATCACAAACATAACATTTCCTGTCGGACATGAATCTTGATAGGTATTTTCTTGAATAGCTTGATTTGGTTTCAAAGTATAGCCTTTGCATTCTTGGAACAACACCTTCAAATTTACGGTTTACCATGTAGGATTTGTTTCTCCTTTTGAAATTGAATGGAATCTTCTCATTACAACCGAAAAGAAGTATGTCCTGATGCTCTTTACTAAGTTCTCCGAATGGGGTGTCCATGCTGAAATTAAAATGTCTTGATACAGCATCAAGCATCTGGAAATAGTAATTTTCCCTTTTGGCTGAACTTGCCCATGGCACAATTGCGCCTTCATTTAATGTCAGAGTCTTATCCGGAACGACCAAATCTGGGTCAATTTCCATTTTTGAACCTATTCCGTTACATTCAGGACATGCCCCCTGAGGTGCATTGAATGAAAACATCCTTGGAGTCAATTCCTCAAAGTTTATTCCACAATCGACACATGCAAAGTGTTCTGAGTATTTCTTCTCGTATTCCTTGCCATTGTCAAATAAAACTGTGATTAAACCGTCGGTAAATTCCGCTGCTGTTTCAAGTGAATCGACTAATCTTCTTTTAAAGTCAACGTCCTTTCTGATTTTCAATCTGTCGACCACAACATCTATATTGTGCCTGAAGGTTTTTGCAAGTTCGATGTCCTCATCCAAATCACGGATTTCACCATCTACACGAACTCTTACAAACCCTTTGTTTCTAAGGTCTTCAAGGACATCCTTAAATTGGCCTTTCTTATCGCGGACTATTGGGGAAAGTATTTGAATTTTGACCCCTTCGCCCTCTTCGATGATTGAATCACCGATTTGGCCGATTGTTTGATGTGAGATTTCCTTTCCACAATTCGGACAGTGGGGAATTCCAATCCTTGCAAACAATAATCTCAGATAATCATAAATTTCTGTAATTGTACCTACAGTGGACCTTGGGTTTTCCCTGGTGGTTTTCTGGTCGATTGAAATAGCAGGTGACAATCCTTCAATGGATTCCATTTCAGGCTTTTTCATCTGCCCTAGAAATTGCCTTGCATAAGCTGATAATGATTCCACATATCTACGCTGTCCTTCAGCATAAATGGTATCAAAAGCCAGTGAAGACTTTCCAGACCCACTGAGACCTGTAATTACAATGAATTCATCACGAGGGACACTGACATCAATATCCTGTAAATTGTGCTCACGTGCACCTTTGATGACAATTTGTTTTTTATCTTCATCAGTCATAAGTAATCTCCTTAATAATATTAGATAACCCAGTATATAAAACATTTTAGAGAGAGCATTTGATAAGTAAAAAAAATTATGAAAAATTACTTTTCAAAACCCTTTAAGGCATAAAGCTTGTTTCTTAAATCTGCAGCGCGTTCAAAGTCCAGTCTTGCAGCCGCATCTTTCATGTCCTTTTCCAAATCCTTAATCAATAAGCGAAGCTCATCCTTAGGTATCTTATCAACATCCCTGCCGATACCCTTGTACTTCTCGTCTTCCTCAGCTAGTTTCTCTTTTAAAGTCCTCTGGGTGGACTTTGGAACAATTCCATGGACTTCATTGTATTTCATTTGCAGTTTGCGCCTTTTGAGTGTAGTGTCATATGCCTTTCTAACCGAATCGGTCATGTCATCCACATACATTATTACACGGCCGTTTACGTTTCTTGCCGCACGCCCTATGGTCTGTATCAATGAGGTTTCGTTTCTTAAGAATCCTTCCTTATCTGCATCCAGGATAGCCACTAAAGAAACTTCAGGCAAGTCCAGACCTTCCCTTAAAAGGTTTACTCCGACCAGTACATCGAATTTGCCCCTTCTCAAATCATCGACAATGTCAATACGTTCCAATGTATCGATTTCGGAGTGCATATACCTTACCTTAACACCGATTCTTGCATAATAATCAGTCAAATCCTCGGCCATTCTTTTGGTTAAAGTGGTCACCAATACCCTTTCGTCCTTTTCGGCGGTTAACCTGACTTCCTTAAGCAAGTCCTCAACCTGACCTGTAACCGGCCTGATTAGAACTTCCGGATCGACCAGTCCTGTCGGGCGGATAATCTGTTCGACGACGTTTCTTGACTTTGACAATTCATATTGGCTTGGTGTTGCCGATACATAAATGACCTGATTAATGGATGATTCAAACTCATCAAACCTTAAAGGCCTGTTTTCTTTAGCGGACGGTAGTCTGAAACCGTGTTCCACCAAGGTCTCTTTACGTGCGCGGTCCCCATTATACATCCCCCTGATTTGAGGAACGGTAACGTGGGATTCGTCAATTATTGTCAAAAAATCATCCGGGAAATATTTCAAAAGAGAATAAGGCTTTTCTCCCCATTCACGTCCGGACAAATGCATAGAGTAGTTCTCTACACCAGGACAGTATCCCATTTCCTGTAGCATTTCAATGTCAAAACGGGTTCTTTGCTCCAGTCTTTGAGCTTCAAGGAGTTTTCCCATTGAATTTAACTCCGCCAGCCTGTCATCCAATTCCTGTTTGATTTTTGAAAGTGCAATATCCATTTTGTCCTGGCCGACGACAAAGTGCTTTGCTGGGAAAATCATATATCTCTGAAGAGATTCCGTTTTCCTGCCGGTGACATTGTCAATCAGGCTGATTGCATCAATCTCATCACCAAAAAGCTCAATTCTTATTGGCGGTGTTCCATGAACGGGGTTGATTTCTATAACGTCTCCACGAACTCTGAACTGACCCCTGTCAAATTCAATGTCATTGCGCTCATACTGCATGAAAACCAGTCTGGAAAGTATTTCAGACCTGTCATAGACATCTCCGACAGCAATTCCGAAAGCAAACTCGCCGTAATCTTCCGGAGAACCGATACCGTAAATGCAGCTTACACTGCTCACTACAATGACATCATCCCTTGACAGTAACGACTGGGTTGCGGAATGCCTCATTATATCGATGTCATCATTGATTGAGGCCTCCTTATCGATGAAAGTGTCTGTTCTTGGCACATATGCCTCAGGCTGATAGTAATCATAATAGCTGACGAAGTATTCGACAGCATTATCCGGGAAGAATTCCTTGAATTCCTCATATAACTGTGCCGCCAGGGTTTTATTATGTGAAATGACAAGCGTCGGTTTCTGGACCTTTTCAATGACATTGGCCATTGTGAAGGTCTTGCCGGAACCGGTTACCCCAAGAAGGGTCTGTTCCTTAATGCCGTCATTGATGCCCTGAACTAAAGAATTAATGGCTTTCGGTTGGTCGCCTAATGGTTTGTAAGGCGATTTGAGTTTGAATTCTTTCATAATATCAGTTGGTTATTGTAATATTGAAACTAATATGTATATAACTTGGAGAACAGCAGGGAGTGACCCTTTGGTCTCTGACAATTAAATTTCCATAACCCTTTAATTGCTTATTCAAATCTTTTATGACATTCGGAACAACTTCAGTATTAAACACTTTAAGAGAGCCCAAAAACACGGTTTTTGAAGACATATTCATTACAGATACGTCTTCAACAACGTCAGGCTCGGAGTATTTTGTCAAAATGTCATTTGATTTGTCAACTAACTCTTTTTTAATTTGATCTTTATCCATATTCCTACCTCAATGCATCTGCAATAGCTTTTGCAAGAGATACACGTGAAGTGTCTGAAGATAAACTGTTGGTTCCAATAATCTTATTGGCTCCGGCTTCATAAATCCTGCTAGCACCATTATTGGTTAAGATTGCATGTACGCAACATACGTCAATTGATGAAGCGCCATACTGCTTTAAAATGTTTATGGCATTTACAATGGTTCCGCCGGTGGCTATGATATCATCAATGATTATTGCATGCATTCCCTTGACACTGTCAACATTGACCGTGTTTTCACTTTCACTGTCACATCTCACATCAACAATCCTTGTTTCAACCTTATCCGGTCCCAAACGGACTTTAGTTAAATATGTGCAGTCACAGCCAATGATTTCAGACATTTCCTGCGCAAAACCGTATGCTCCTTTATCAGGTGCGATAATTATCGGTTTTTCATCGCCTTTTTTAAAGTATTTCTTATCCAAATACTCCGCAATTGAAGGCATTGCCGAAAGGTTTCTTGCCGGAATGTCAAAGAAGTTCAATACGCATTCCTCATGAATATTGAAAGTGATAAATTCATCAGCGCCGGCCGCTTGGATTAAATCGCAAACTATTTTGGCTGAAATTGTTTCACCCGGATTGAAGCGTTTTTCCTGTCTGGCGTAACCCATATACGGGACTACAACCTTAACTTTTTTAGCTCCCAAATCCTTAAGATTGGATATCAGGAACAATAATTCCATCAGGTTTTCATCCTGAGGATATCCGGTTGATTGAATAACTGTCACTTCGTCTTCAATTTCCCCATCAATCCTTATATACCTTTCTCCGTCCGGAAACTTACGAGTTTCAACATAGCACAATTTCTCTGAAAGTTCTCTTGCAACACTAGCTGCTAAATCTTGTGAAGATGAACCGCCTATAATCACATTATCACCAAAATACTTATGAAGTAATATATGTTTTAATTCATTAAAAAGGTTAAGTATTAATATTTAAAAGGTGCTATAAAATAATCATGGAAAAAATTCACATAATTATGATAGCTGTCATTGCAGTAATTTTTATGTTTTTGCTTGCAACTATAAACAGTCCGGTATTGGTTGTTGCGGAAGATGACGAAGAATACGGAGGTCTTGATATGGCTGCGGAATTCAGCATAAGGGGATTTAGTTGGGTGTATCCTGGAAGTTCCTTTAATGAATACGGCCAAACATTGCACAATGTCCACTCCGACCATCCGGAAGACCCTTATGGCGCTGTAAAACACATTATGGAATATACTTATAACGAAAGTCCATTTCTGATCATTAGTGTGAATAATGCCGCCGCCCAGTCAATATTCGGTTTTAACATTATTGACAATATCCGTGCAAATGACGGGTATTTCGGTTATGCCGGAAACAGCAACGTTCAAGGATCAATGACAAGAGGGGACGCCATGAGTGTTGCAATGCTTCAAAATGGGATTAATGTTCCGATGATTCCGATACAAATATTGCTGGGAAATATCAAATTCATCCTAGTCTAATTATCTTTTTTTTCAATGCATCATCACATAAAATGAGAGCGCAACGCCGACAAGGGATATTGCCAATTGGATAATTCCGTGTTTTCTGATTGTCGGGTGCCTTGATTGGACCAGATAAAACGGCATGAAAAATCCGAAGAATGCAAATGCTCCTGCTTGAGTATTTTTTAACAGCATCCCTATTACAAAACCGCTCCAGGATAAAAAAATAGTTATAATATAGGATATGATAATCGCTTTATTATTGATTTTGACATCTTCAGGCTTGAGGACTATGAAATTTCTTGGCTGAACGCCTTCAACTAAAGGAGTGCCGCATTTAGCGCAAAAATCATAATCATCCTGATTAACAAATCCGCAGTTTCCACATAATCTAGTCATTATTTAAAGTTAATATCTTTTAATATAAATTATTTTTCCAATTTCATAGCTATTTCCTGGAAAAATTCACCCCGATAATTTTCATTTGTTAATTGCGAATAATATTTAAAGCCCAATTTTTCCAACACCCTTTTTGACTGAATATTTTCACATTTATAGCTTGCATAAATCTGATCTACATCCAATTCATTGAATGCCCTATCAATCAAGACCTTTGATGCTTCAAAAGCATAGTTATTTCCCCAATACTCTTCAGCAATCCAATAACCCAATTCAGCTGAGCCTTCACCCCACCAGTGATTTGTATCCGGATGGAATAACAATCCCACACAGCCTATTGGAATTCCCTCATGAACAACAGCATAGGTTTCCCTTTTTGAAAACACAGTTTTGATAATATACAAACTGTCTTCAACACTTTGATGAGGCGGCCAGCCCGCAATCGGGCCAATGTTGGGATTTTTAGCGAAGTGATACAAGCATTTTGCATCGGATTCCTTCCAGGGCCTTAATGTCAGATTAGGTGTTTTCAAAATCATTGATAATAATATGTTTTGAGATAATTTAAAATTTTAACACAATTTATTAACTATTAATTACATAAAATTAAGTATGAAAGTTAAGGATGGAATTATTGGTTTGATTGTTGGTGATGCATTGGGCGTTCCTGTCGAATTTAAATCAAGAGATGAGCTTGAAAAAAATCCCGTAACTGAAATGAAAAGCTATGGAACTTATTCACAGCCTGCAGGAACATGGTCTGATGATTCATCTATGACAATAGCTACAATGACAAGCATTATTAATAAGAAAGGAATTGATTATGACAATATAATGAATGAATTCTGTCAATGGTCACATCATGACAAACACACAAACAGTGACGATGGCTGTTTTGATATCGGGAATGCCACATCCAAGGCCCTTAATAAATTTAATTCTGGAACTCCTGCCCTAGAATGTGGAGGATTAGGCGAATGGGATTACGGTAACGGATCACTCATGAGAATTCTTCCATTAGCATTTATTCCAGATATTGATTATGAGACAATCGGAAACATTTCCGGTTTAACACATGCGCATAAACGAGTGAAAATTGCCTGTATCTTATATATTGAAATAGCCAAATCAATGCTTGCAAATAAGAATCTGAGTATTGATGAACACATTTCCAATGCAAATGAAAAAATTAAAGAATACTATAAAGATTCAAAATCTTTAGAATCCTTTAAAAATATCTTTGACAATTATTGTCCTGAAGAGCATTACGGAAGAGCCCATGCAATTTATACTTTAGAAAGCGTACTCCATTGTCTTAGAAATACTGACAATTACAAAGATGCAGTTTTAAAAGCTGTTAATATGGGTCATGATACCGACACAACCGCAGCAATATGTGGAGGGCTGGCCGGAATTTATTATGGTTTTGATTCAATTCCTATAGATTGGATAGAACAAATCAATAGGATTGATGAAGTGCTTTCATTATGTGAAAAATACGAGGCGTTTTGTGATGAATCTTAGTGAAACTATCAAAAATATTAGGGCTACATGCGAGAATTATGTAGACCCTAATCTGCTTGCTTTTTTAATTGACGATGACAACTACATGGGAACCAACAACATTCTGGAAATCGAAGGATATGGAATTGAAGATGACGACTCCTATGAAGAGAGGCTTTTGAAAATCCACAAAAGCGAAAACATGTTCCTGGCGATGGGCATGATGACTTTCATGCCGATAATCAATGAATGTGACTTGTTTTCTACAGAAGATTATAACATCAAATTAACGCAAGAGGAATTTAACACCTATGCCGATGAGGAAGAGAAATTGTTCGGCATATTAATCAAAAAAGACTCCCTCAAATTTGAACCTCCCCGACCTTTTAGAGGTCGGGGATTCGCAAACCTAAACACATACAAATGTTTTAGGGTATTTTACTGCACCGTAGTCCCTACGGTCATTTTTAATCCTTTTTTAAGGATATTTTTTGAAGCATTAACATCACGATCATGATGAGCGTTGCAATGTGGACAGTCCCATTCTCGTATTCCTATCTTTCCTATTCCTGCCACGCTTTTATTTTTATTGCCGCATTCGCAGCAGATTTGTGTGGATGGAAAATGTTTAGGAACTTTTATGAATTCAACACCCTCACGTTGGCATTTGTATTCTAATTTATCTAGGAAAATACGTGGAGCATTTAATTGTACTTTTTTGCTGAAGTGACTGTTTTGTTTCCATGCAATTATATTTTCATTTTGAACCGCAATGAAAGAAGAATTTTTAACAATATAATTAGTTATCTTGTCGTAATAATCGTTCCTTTTGTTTATTAATTTTGTGTACCATTTGTTTAGTTGTTTTTTTGCTTTTAGGTATCTTGTGGATCCTGGTTTTCTGTGGCTCATTTCTTTTTGGTATTGGATGATTTTTTCTGCTTCATATCTCAGGTCCAGATTGGCTATCTCTTGGGTGTTTGAAAGAACAGCTAGTTTACCGCATCCAATATCTATTCCTACTTGTTGTAAAGGTCCGATTATTTTTTCGGGTGTGTGTATGCGTTTAATATTGAAAACAGCATAATATTTATCATTGACTTTTTTGACAGTTACATGTTTGATTTTTACTGTGGAATCATATTTGTCGCTTGCTTGGTGAAGTAATTTTAGGTATTTTTTACTGGTTTTGAATTTCACCAATCCCAATTTGGCAAGTTTTATTTTATCGTATCCGTATTTGTCTTTTTGTATTCTTACATTGTTATTGTTGTTTATTATGCGGAATGTTTCTTTATTTGTTTTCTTGCTTTTATATACGGGAAATTGTGCTTTTAGATTTACATTATAAAAATTTATCATAGCACGTATAAAATCCCTTTGTGACTGCTGTATGCTGCTGGATTCTGCGTTTTCGATAAATGAATATTCCTGTTTTAACATATTTAAAATAACATTACAGGATTTGTCATTGACAATTATCTTATCAACATCATAGCCATAATATACCAATAAACGTTTAAAGTCGTTAATAAACTCTAATTCTTTATTGTAGATGAAACGTGATATTCCAATATTAGACTCAACAGCACTAATATTAACTATCTTTTCACCTTTGTCATTCCTTTGTGCTTTTGCAGGATAAATCCTAACCTCAATATTCTCTTTAACAACATTCATAACCATAAAAACCCTTTAAAACATATTTTTTCCACAAATGAAGTAACACCATTTTATAATAAGTATTATATAGCTATATAAAAAATATAATTTTACCAAGAGCATTTGAAAACAAATCGCATCAATAAAAAAAATAATAATTATTTTAGTTATTTTTTTCTCTTTGCCTTTCAAATATAATTTTCATAGTTTCTATATTTTGCTCCACTAGACGTAGTGATAAAATAACCTGTTTTCCAAAAAGCACTCTTCCAAAAAAAAACATTTTAATAACCAGGACAATCTCTTTTAGATAATCCTTTACTGCTTAGAAGTTTTTATATGCATTAAATAAACCTAACAAGGATTGGTACTATGCATAGCATCCAAAATAGTATAATGAATAATTGATCAGCTTCCACTTATTTATACCCCTCAACTCTAAACACCATTACTTTACCACCAAATATCTGAAAAAATATAAATCATCAAAGAATCAAAAAAATATTCCTAATCAATCACTATTATGGTATTTAACAACCAAAACCAAAATGAAAAGTTAACTTGTATACCGAATGTTGATTCCTAATCCAAATCACTACTAATGATAATAATATAAACAAAAAAAGTATTTAAAATCATCTATTACAAACGCATACCAATTACTAACACATAATAAAAACACCCACTCCCCAACTTGCAATTCATCCCCGACCTAAAAGAGGTCGGGGTATTCTTGCATCATTTATGATAAAACTGGGCAAACAGATGTCTGCAACTGCGCGTTGACGCATCTTTTGAGGAATTTGAAAAAACAGATTGTGAATTCTACAACACAATAGAAAAAAATAGTAAAAGAAAAAATAATAGAGTAATCCAACTTAATTGGTAGTTGGATTATTTAAAGTAGTTTGCGGAACCTTATCTACAACTTTAGAACCGATGTTTTTCATCTTTTCAATTAGCTTGTCTTTGCTGGATCCGCTAATTAGAATATTTTCCAAAACATCACTTAAAGTTTCAGTCGGAATGATTTCAATCATGTCTTCGTATTTCTTCTCAATCATAACATCTTTTAAGTTAGATTTCGGAATCAATACTTTTTTCATTCCGGCTTCGGCTGCCGCTTCGATTTTGGCGGTTGCTCCACCTATAGGCATTACATCTCCACGTACATTTAGTGAACCTGTCAATGCAACAGTCTGATCGATTGGAATTTCTTCAATCGCTGATATTACTGCTGTTGCAATGCTAACACTGGCTGAGTCACCTTCAACCCCGTCATAAGTCTGGATGAACTGGACGTGAATGTCATAATTGGAAATGTCCTTGTTGGTGTATTTCTTAATTAACGCACTAACGTTTTGAACAGATTCCTGAGCTATCTCACCCAATTTACCTGTAGCAATGATTTGCCCGCCGTTTTTGGACTGAGTCGGTGCCGCTTCTGCTGCGATAGGTGATACAATACCGCTTCTATCACCAATTACTGCAAGACCATTGACAAGACCTACCTTCCCTCCTTCAGAAGATACCATACTGTAGTCTTTTCTTTGGATGATTGACCTGTCTGCTATTTGCTGTTCAAGGGTTCTTGCGAATTTCTTAGCTTCGACAACATGGGCTGCAGTTACGATGTCTGCTCCTTTTTCAATAGCCACATCACCTGCAGAACGTACAAGTCCGCCCAAGTCTCTTAATCTTAAGGTTAATGCATTTTGCTTACCTGATCTTCTTTTCGCTTCCATGATGATTTCATCCAATGCATCGGGAGCGAAATGAGGGATTCTTCCATCATTTTTGACTTCCTGGGCTACGAACTGAACCAGTTTTTCCCTGTTTTCAGTTGTATCGTCCATGTAATCCTTCATGAATACTTCATAACCGTATCCTCTGATTCTTGATCTCATTGCAATGTGCATTCCTTCAAGAACCTGAAGGTTTCCTGAAGCCACAAGAACAAAATCACACGGTACGGCCTGAGATCTTACCATTGCACCACTTGAGTTTTCGCTTTGACCTGTGATTGAATATTTTTTCTCCTGCATTGCAGATAATAATTCCTGTTGGGTTTTCATACTCATTGTACCGATTTCGTCAATGTATAAAACACCCCTGTTGGCTTTATGAATCATTCCTGCCTCTACACGTTCATGCGCAGGAGTACCTAATCCTCCGGATTGGTACGGGTCGTGACGTACATCTCCCAATAATGCTCCGGCATGAGCTCCTGTTGCATCCATGAACGGTGCAAAACGGGACTCTTCATTATTCACCAATAATTTTGGAGACATATTATTGGATTTAGGTTTAATTTGTATTGATATAAGTAAGATTAATGCTGCTGCAATGATTGATTCCAGTAATCTGCCATACATGAATCCTATTACCAGTATTCCTCCAATTGCAAACATTGTAATGATAGTTTTTCTTTCTTCCTGGCCTTTTGCTGAGCCTTTTGTTGCTCTTACTATTTTTTTACCTTCCCCCGCAGGGACTGATCTTACTAATGGGTGGTTGTTGTCTTCCATATTAGGATATACTAAAATATCTTGTAGTGTTTCATGTGGTAATATCTGCGCCATACCTTTTGCAAGCATTGATTTTCCAACGCCCGGATCACCAATCAGCAAAACGTTTCTTCTCTGTTTTGCCGCTTTTTTGATTGTTTCGATGGATTCTTCATGTCCTATAACTTGATCAATTAACAAAGGTGGGACTTCAATATCTTCTGAACTTTTAATATTGTTATAATCTAACATAGGTTTGGTTTCTTCACCATCGCCGGAATCAGCAATTTCTGGTTCAACGACTACATCAGCAGAATCTTCAATTGATTCTTTTTCTTCAAATTTCATAAACAAACCTCACTTCGTTAAAATTCATCATTAAAGAATTAAGTTACATATACTATATAAATATTATTAAATTTACAATATATAAAAAGTTTTCTATTTTACTAAATAAAAGTTACTAAAATAAATTTAGCTATCAGAAAAATTTAATCAATGATAACTTGATTCATATCAATGATTAGAAAAAATCTAAAAAAACAGTAAATTTTAAAATAATCAACATAAATACAAACTATTTTTAAAAATCAAATAAAAATCATATTTATAGATAATAATATATATTATGAAGCCAATATAATATAATACAAAATAAATATTCAATAATTTATTTTTGTTAATCGAGTTTGTTGGTATGATTGATATCAGTCTTAAATCCCCAGATGTAGAATCATACCTCAAATTAGATTAACTAAATCTCCTTTTTAAATTATAAATAACATTACTTCAATATATCTTATCATGACAAAATGTATCATGGTTCAAGGAACATCCTCCAACGCCGGAAAAAGTATGCTCGTGGCAGCATTATGCAGAATTTATAAGAATAGGGGATATAAAGTAGCTCCCTTTAAATCACAAAACATGTCCCTAAACTCATACACCACAAAAGAAAACGGCGAAATTGGAATAGCCCAAATGCTACAGGCTGAAGCGGCAATGGTTGAACCAAGCATACACATGAATCCAATTTTACTTAAACCGAAAGGTGATTTTACCTCGAATGTCATCATCCAAGGGAAATCCATTGGAGATATGAACTTTTATGATTATCAGCACAAATACCATGATACCGCACTAAAAGCGATTCATGAAAGCTTTGAAATATTATCCGACCAATACGACGTCATCATCATTGAGGGAGCAGGTTCCCCTGCAGAAATCAACATGAGAAAGCAGGACATTGCAAATATGGAAATTGCACACATGGCGGATGCCAATGTGATTCTGATTGCAGATATCGAAATGGGAGGAGTGTTTGCAGCAATTGCAGGAACCTACGTCCTTTTAGATGATTATGACAGGTCACGCCTCAAAGCCACTGTGATAAACAAATTCCGGGGAAACCTTGACATTCTGAAACCCGGACTGGACAGAATTGAAGAGATAACTGGAGAGCCCGTACTGGGTGTTTTGCCATACGATGAAACCCTGAAGTTACCTGAAGAGGATTCCGCATCCCTAACCACTCACGTTTTTGCTGAAGATAAAGACATAAGTATCGCAGTTATCCGTTTGCCGAAAATTGCAAACTTCACAGATATTGACCCCTTCGAATATGAGGAGGATGTTGCCCTTAAAATGATTGGAATCAACGAGGAAATTGGAGATGTCGATGCAATAATAATCCCAGGAACCCGTAACTCAACAGAGGACATGTTCGCACTGCGCGAAAGCGGCCTGGCAGAAAAGATAATCGAAAAATCATCCGAAATACCAGTAGTGGGAATATGCGGAGGCCTGCAAATCCTGGGCAATGTTATCCATGATGAGGAAAGACGTGAATCAAAACATGGCACAATTGACGGTTTGGGCCTGCTGGACATCGAATCCAGCTTTTCAAGATCAGGCAAAATCGTTACCCAATCCGTTGCAACAATACCTGAGAATCTGGAAGGCATTGCAGGGGAAATATTCAAAAATATCATCGGGGAAGAAGTTACCGGCTATGAAATCCATGAAGGAACAACCGAACTTTTAGGCTCCTCAAGATTATTAAACGTCGAAAAAGGTCAGGGAAATAACGACGCAGGAGAAGTTGACGGAGCTTCATGCGAGAATGTGTTTGCAACATATTTCCATGGAATATTCCACAATTATAACTTCAGAAGAGAATTCTTAAATTATATCAGAGTTAAAAAAGGCCTTGAAGCAAAATACGGCGAAGATCCATACGAAACTCAAAAAGACTACTCCCTAAATAGGCTTGCCGAAATCGTTGAAGAACACCTTGATATGGATGTCATTGACAAACTGCTGTTCGGTTAATTTAACATAGAAATAATGTTCAAGAAATTGATTAAACCGCATTATTTAAAAACATAAACAAACATAATTATTAATATCAAATTCATGGAGATTTAAAAAATGATTTTAGATGTAAAAGCAACTAACAAAATAAACGGTGAAGTTATTTCATACAAATTAGAAGGCGATGCAGACAACGGTTTCTTATATGAAGGAACCCACATGCAAGAAGTGGCTGATAACAAAATCAGAGAAGTCAACAATAATTTAATCTTACTCGGTTCTCCAATTTACACTATCAAATCTGGTGAAACCGCAGCTATCGACCACATGACCTTCGATATTGAAATTACAGCAGAATAATTCTGCTTACTCTTTTTTTATTTTACTTTATATCTTGAACCCTCTTTTTTGCCATCAATCATATTATGGTTTTGAATATTTTTCAATTTCCACCCTAATATGAAAAACATTTTATAATACCAAATTAATAGAAAATATTAGTTAGATATAATTTTACATCATATAAAATAATTTTACAAAATTTCACTTTCATAAATGAAATATCTCGCAAACATATTTGAAATGAGTGATAAAAATGGAAAAACAAACAAAAGAACGCTTGGGTGAAATCCGAGCGGCCCTTAAAAAATATGGCTTCGATGAAATATTGGGCCAAACAGCAAAAAGCAAAATACGCAAAAATGATGAAGAAACCTCTGAAATATTATTGGATGAAGAACTTCCCTTAAAATTAAGATTAATGCTTCAGGATTTAGGAACCACATTCATAAAGTTAGGCCAACTACTGAGTACAAGGCCGGATATTGTTGGGGAAAGAATTGCAGATGAGCTGGCTAACCTGCAAGACGATAACCCGGCCATAAGCTATGAACAAGTTAAAAAGATAGTCGAAAGAGAACTTAATGGAAACATTGACGAACTGTTCGAAGACTTTTCACATGAGCATTTGGCTACTGCCTCCATAGGTCAGGTTCACGAAGCCAGGCTAAAAACCGGTGAAAGAGTGGCCGTGAAAATACAAAAAGAAGGCATTACAGATAAAATTGACCTTGATTTAAGGATAATGAAATACATTGCCAACCGTGCCGATAAATTGAACTCCAACCTTCAGAAGATAAACCTGCCTGGAATCATGGAAGAATTCGACCGTTCAATTCACAAGGAAATAGACTATAATAATGAATTTATGAATATGCAACGCATTGAACTGAACTTTGAAGACAATCCTGAAATCCATATCCCCGCCACATATTCCAAGTATTGCACATCAAAAGTTTTAACCATGGAATTTATTGACGGGACAAAATTAAATGATGTCTATCAAAGCAGCGGGGACGAATTCGACAAAAAGCTTTTAGCTAGAAACGTTCTTGATTCCTATCTCCAGCAACTATTCATTGACGGCTTCTTCCATGGGGACCCTCACCCTGGAAACATCATGATACTTGAAAACAACGTTTTATGCTATCTGGATTTGGGTATGATGGGATTCTTTGATGAGGAATTCAAGAAGAATCTTTCCGAATTGATGATAATATTTGTCGACCAGGACGTCGACGGATTGATAAACCAATTGATGTATATGGACATCCTGGACTATTCAATCAATACCCGACCTTTAAAAAGAGATCTGAACGACCTGTTCGGAAGATATTTCGGCGTTGAACTTAATCGTTTTAATGGAGTCCTGGAAGACCTTCTTAATCTCATGCAGGAATATGGGGTCATCCTTCCAAATGAATTCGTTACAATGGCAAGAGGTTTATCAATGATTGAAGCTATTGCTCACAATCTCGATCCGGAAATTGATATCTTCGCCTCAATCACACCGATTGCAAAGCAGATTGCAAAACAAAGAATCAACCCTAAACAGTATCTGAAAGGTAAGAAAAGCAATCTGATTTTATATGAACATATGCTTCAGTCTTTGCCAAAACTTCTTACAAGAACCATACACAAAATCGATAATGAAGAATTGCAATTCAGGTTTGAAGTCGACATTACTGATAAGGTTTCAATAATTGCATTAGTATCCGCACTTATTATCGGCTCTTCAGTTGTTTCATTTGGACCAATGGTCTTTGATATGCCGGTCATATCCTTAATTGGTTATATAATAGCTATAGTGTTGAGTATTATTGGCATAAAGAAATTTTTGTAAAGCGATATTATTATGGAGAGCTTCTCTTCATAATTTCTTTTTCTTATTTTTTTCTCGTCATTAACAAATATATCTATATTTCCATAGACAAGCAAACTTACTCAATCCTGCATTTGAATTCAAAAAATATAAAATACATGTTGATAAAAGTAGTATTATGGAAATTTTTAGGATTATGTGCGAATTACTTATTCCGATTTTAGTATTTGGAGCTTTATTTGTTATCGGAAACATTATTTATAAAAAGTTAGTTAATAGTGAAAGTAGAATTTTAAATCCGGCGGAATATTTTCCCGAAGAGGAACTTGAAACATTGAAACAGGTTTTTTATCTGATAATGATGTTAATTTTCTTCTTTTTCATATTATACATCACAATAGTTCAGACAAATGAAATACTTCCTATTGCTCTTTTACAAATCCTCATATCCTTATATATTGCTTTAACATTGGATTATGATTCCTGGAAAAATAAAATGCTGTTTTTCCTCCTGGTGCCTTATGAATCCGTAATGCTGCTTATTACTAATGACATTCTCTTAATATGGCCTATTTATATAATTCATATTCTGCTTTATGCATATTTCATTAAGGTATATTTTGATAAATTCAGGCAATATACCGAGACAAATGGCCTTGGAATAACAATTATATTACTATTTTCTGTAGTATTTCTAAGCTTTATTGTCACATTATTTGCCGAGGGCGTCGAACCATTGAATTCCATCGTCATGGTTTCAAATGCGTTTACAAGTAACGGTTATGCGATACTGGGCAACACCGGCGTTGGTAAACTGACAAGTCTGCTTTTAGTTTGGAGCGGATACACCATATCCGGCGTAGGTACTGCAACATTAACCGCTGCGATTCTATTGAAGCATAATAAGAAACGTGAAAAAGAGTTGAATGAACGTTTGGACGAGTTGGAATCATTGATTATCAATAACAAATAATGTCCTATTTTAATTACTTCCAATGATTGAAATTCAAATAATATTACGAATTTGGTGTTTATGTTAAACAAATTTTTCAAATTGGAAGAAAACAATACAAACTTAAAAACTGAGTTTCTAGCAGGTTTAAATACATTTTTAGCGATGGCTTATATTTTAGGTGTAAACCCTGCAATGCTTTCACAAGGGAGGAATGTCTGCAAAGGGGGCTTTTTTTGCAACCGCTGCTGCTTCAGGGATTTCCTGCATCATCATTTTCTCCAACATCACCAATTAAAAGTGGTGAATCAGGATTGTGCAGTTTCTGATTCTTTCTGACCAACTTCATGTTGGTGTTGGCATAATACACTTCAAATTATCTACTACTTTTTCGATTTTTGTTTGATAGAATGCGAACAAATAATGCTCGAAAAGTAGGTGAATTATCTACTACTTTTAATAAAAACAAGTATTATCTATCTTCAAAATAATTATTTAAAAACCAAAATGAGTTTATCAACTCAGAGTTGATAAACTCCCTAAAAAAGGACATACTTCCTAAAAAGAGTATGGTTTCCAAGATGTTAAATCACTTCATTATCCCTTAAAAAATCAATTAAATTCAAATGAATTATTCCGTCATGAGACATATCCACATCATCCATGGATATTACGTATTTTGGATAATTATCTTGAATACTCTTTAATGGTTTAAATTCTCTTTCAACAGTTTCTTCACTTGCCAATAAATAAGAAACTTGAATGTAAATGAGTTTGTTTTGTTTTTTGCATACAAAATCCACTTCCAGGCTATCAACTTTACCGATGGTGATTTCATATCCTCTTCTTAAAAGTTCCAAATAAACAATATTTTCGATTACACGAGTGATATCCCGTTGATTGTTTCCTATTATTGCCTGTCTAAAACCCAAATCACACAGATAATATTTTTCATCATATTTTAATATTCTTTTACCCTGTAAATCTTCGCGCTTTACCTGATAAATCAGGCATGCATTTTCAAAGAATTTCAGATAATTGTAAATTGTATTTACAGATAAGTTTACCATATCCTGCTTTAGTCTTTTATGAATCTTATTTGCAGAAAAGGGCTGGCTAATGTTATACATTACAAATCTCATAATCCTTTCCAACAAGTCGACATTTTTAACATTATTTCTTTGAATTATATCTTTAAGGACAATAGAATTGTATAAATCCATTAGAATTAATCTTTTATCATCGCCACTATAGTCAAATGTTGAAGGCATACCCCCATCTTCCAAATATCTGTAAAAATGAGATTTAAAATCAGAAGTAATTTCATAGTAATCAAGATATTCCCTAAAAGAAAATGAATATATGTTTAATTCGACATAACGGCCGGATAAATATGTGGCAAATTCTCCAGACAATAATTTTGAGTTTGATCCAGTAAGGTATATGTCATAATTTTCTTTTGCAAAGTAAGAGTTGATTAATTTTTCCCATTGGGGAACAACCTGTATCTCATCAAAAAATAGATAAATTTTGCCGTCAATATTTTCAGTTTTATGAGATATGAACTTTTCAAGCTTTTTAATATTATCTATTTCAAAATAATCACTTAATTCAAAGTTGATCCAAACAATATTATCTTCAGGTATTCCTTGTTTTATTAATGAATCAATAATTTGTTTTAATATGGTTGACTTTCCAGAACGTCTTGTTCCTATTAAAACTTTAATGATATGTTTATTTATAAAGGGATTGATTTTATCAATATAATCTTTTCTTTGAATAATCATTAAAATCACACTTCTTTTTATAATTATTAATTTATCATAACTATAATATAAAGTTTTCATTATAATGAAAAGTAAATAATAAAATTAATATTGTTTTCAG
>NZ_JAFQXT010000001.1 GCF_017406825.1 Methanobrevibacter sp. | reverse complement strand
AGCATCTTACCCTGCAACTTTTCCAATAATACTCAAGTAGTTACCTTTGTATCATTAATTGGTTCAGGTTGTGTCAGTGATTATAGTACATGTTCAGGATTTGTATTTCCACCATCTCCAGTTTCTCCCATTATAGATGAACATATTTATTATCATGATTTCTAAAAAAAAGTAGTGTAGAGAGAACAAAAGTACAACAACTATCACATGAGATTTCATATGACGTAGCTGATGCTATCGGAATTCAATACGGTCCGGTTCACGGAGAATATATGATTGATGAAAAAGGCCCTGTTTTAATTGAAGTCAATTGCCGTCCGTGCGGAGCCACTATGGATGCAGAATTCTTAGACAGGATTTCAGGTCAGCACGAAACCGACAGCATTCTTGATTCCTACCTGAATCCGATTCTCTTCAACGAAAAGAGAAAGGAAAAATACAGATTAAATGCATATGGTGCATTGAAATTATTTATAGTCCCAAATGACATCATAGCCCGCTCCAGTCCGATGAAAAATATCTCACCAAAACTAAAAAGCTATTATCGGTTCTCACTGGATTTGCCTGAAGAAGATACATTTTTCATGAAAACCGAAGATTTAAACTCCTCCTGCGGTATAGTATATATGGTTCACAAGGACAAGGCATCCCTTCAAAAGGATGTAGATTACTTGAGAAGCGTTGAAAAACATACCTTCAATCTTGTTTTAAGCGAAGAGAAAGTTGGAGATTATCAGTTGGACGGAGAAAAATTGATTAATGATTTGAAAAAACTCATTGAAACCACTAAAAACTATGGAACAGGACTTCTTATAACAGATCAGTTTCTGGATAATGTAAGAATCCGGCAGGTTAGTTTGGATGATTTGGACAATGTAAACAGTGAATTTGACTATGTTATCGTTAATTTAAACAGGAGTTTGATTCAAAAAAGGGATGAACTGAATGTCAACATAATATTAAACATATTTTCAAACATTAAAGTCGGAGGAATTGTGTTCATTCCCGAAAGTTCATACAAATATTTTTCAAGCGGAAGAAAAGGAATAGAGGTATTGCTGAAAACTTTGGACTTAACAATCG
This sequence comes from Methanobrevibacter sp., assembly GCF_017406825.1. GTDB lineage: Archaea > Methanobacteriota > Methanobacteria > Methanobacteriales > Methanobacteriaceae > Methanocatella. The sequence goes on along the minus strand of NZ_JAFQXT010000001.1, from coordinate 37,066 downwards.
AAGTTCCGCCACACGGTTTTAATAGGGGAATTATAGCATCAAGAGAATATTAACGGATTTTAATTATTAGGTGCAGATTTTCACTACAAAAAACTGCACAGAATCATTATTAATACTTCTCAATTAATTACTGGCAAAATCAGATGATGTTTCTGGGAGAACAAAAGTAGTATGACTATTTCATGAATGTTAATGTCACAAAAATTAATTAATCTTCACTTAAAAATTTAAACAGCAATCTTTTAAGCAACTTAAACTCTTCAGGAGTCATGTTTTTCAATTGTTGCTTTTCATGGTCATCGATGGTTTTTATAATCAAATCTGTCTTTTCTATTCCTTTGTCGGTCAGTTCTACAATTTTTCGTCTTCTGTTTGTGGGATCCTCGCATCTTGTTATTAGATTATTGTCTTCGAAGTTGCGAAGAATTTTTGCTGTGTACCCGTTACTTACTTTAAACAGATTAACCAAGTCCTTTTGGGTTGTTTTATCAGTAAATCTGATTCTAAGTAAAAATCGCAAATCATTAGTTGATATGATGTCATCTTTGAGATTTTCATCTGCAAATTCAACAAATGAACTGATTAACTCCTCGACATAATGATAAATCAGTATATTTTCATAATTTTCCTTCTTAAATTGACTTGGCAAACTCATAATCAAATATTTATTATTTACCCATATAAATATATATCTATGAAAATATTTCCTTTGGAAACATTTATATATTGAAACATTATATATATTAAATTAGGTGAAAAATATGGATAATGAATTTGTAACCTTATCAAATGGCGTGGAAATACCACAATTAGGATTTGGAGTATTTCAAATACCACAAGAAGAAACCAAAGAAGTCGTGAAAAAAGCAATTGAAGTAGGATACAGACACTTCGATACTGCACAAGCATACTTCAACGAAGCAGAAATCGGTGAAGCAATAAAAGAAAGCGGAATTGCAAGAGAAGACTTATTCCTCACCACCAAAGTGTGGGTATCATCATACGGATATGAGGAAACCAAAAAAGCATTCCAGGACTCATTGGATAAACTTCAAACAGATTATATTGACCTATACCTTCTTCACCAATGTTTAGGTGATGTATACTCAACCTGGAAAGCAGTTGAAGACTTATACAAGGAAGGAAAAATTAAAGCAATCGGTGTGTGCAACTTTACAGAAGGAAGATTTACTGACCTGTGCCTGCATGCGGAAATCAAACCTATGGTAAACCAGATTGAAGTAAACCCATTTTTCCAACAGGAAGGTACAGAAGACTTCCACAAAGAGTTCGATGCAGTAGTAGAAGCATGGGGACCACTAGCTGAAGGAAAAGACGGAATATTCACAAACCCAATATTATCCGAAATCGGTGAAAAATACGGAAAATCAGTAGCCCAAGTGATTTTAAGATGGATTATCCAAAGGGGAATCGTAGTCTTTCCAAAATCCACTAAAGAATCCAGAATGATTGAAAATGCTGACGTGTTTGATTTCGAATTAAGCGATGACGATATGGAAAAAATCAAAGAACTGGAAACAGGCGTTCCAATCGCACCGGTAGATGATCCTATTTTTATCAAATTCGTTTGCAGCAACATAGCTTAAAATAGAATTATCAAATTCTATTTTCTTATTTTTTTAATAACACAAATTAAATTTTTACTACACTACAACTTTTTAATGGTGAAAAAATGGAAAACAAATTCGGACTAGTATATGACGGAGCCATCAGCGAAAACATTGATGGTGAAGTCAACATCAAACAGGTTTCATATGAAGTTTCAGGAATTAAAGTTGCAGGAAACCTCTATTTGCCTGCAGATTTCGATGAAAATAAAACATACCCTACAATCAGTGTGGCCCATCCCAATGGAGGATGTAAAGAGCAAGTTGCAGGATTATACGCTCAAAAATTAGCTGAACTAGGTTATATTGCCCTAGCCAGTGACGCCAGATATCAGGGAGGAAGCGAAGGCGAACCTCGAAACAGAGATTATCCTGAAAACAGAATTGAGGATGTTTCAGGCATGATAGATTATCTGATTGGACTGCCTTACGTTGATAAAGACAAAACCGGATCTTTAGGAATCTGCGGTGGTGCGGGATACACATTAGCTGCGGCACAGCAGGATAAAAGAATGAAAGCGGTGGCAGTATTGTCCATGTTCAACACAGGCAGAGTCAGAAGAAACGGATTTCTGGACTCTGATATTGGCGGTGTTCATGAAAGGCTTGAAAAAGGAGCTGAAGCCAGAAACAAACTTCTTGAAGGAGAAGTTATCTATGAGGGAGACAATCCTGAAATGAGTGAAGAGGAAACTCGTGAAATGATGGAATCCCTTCCGGAAGGACTATATCGTGATGGCGTTGAATATTATGGAATTACACACAAGCATCCTAATTCAAATTCCAGGTTCACAACAGAATCACTGCCGAAAGTTATGGCTTTTGATGTTGATGAGAGAATGGATTTGATTACGCAACCCCTATTGATGATGGCCGGAAATATCGCAGATACAAAATACATGACCGATTCAGCATTTGAAAAAGCGGTTAATGCCGAAGACAAGGAACTATTCCTGATTGAAGGTGCAAGCCATATCCAAACATACTGGGTTGACGAATATATTGAGAAGGTAACTGGTAAACTGGAAGAGTTCTTTAAAAGAAACCTATAAAATATGTACTTTGAAGACAGATTTTTCATAAATGATGAAATATACTGTGAGGCATATATTCCACGGGAGGACTGTCCTATTGTAATATACGCCCACAGCCTTGGAATGTCCTACAGGTCAGGTTATGAATATTTCAGGGAACTTTTGAAACGAAACATAGGATGTGTAACCTTTGATTTCAGAGGTGGAGGATATTCATCAAAAAGCAAAGGAAAAACCACTGAAATGTCCCTGATAAGTGAAGCAGATGACATCATAACCGTTTTTAATCATGTCAAACAATGGGATTTCATTGACAAGGACAGAATAATACTGCTTGGCACCAGTCAAGGGGGAGCCGCTTCTGCAGTGGCCGCAAGCAAACTCCAAAATGATTTAAGAGGATTGATAATACTTTATCCTGCACTGTTAATCCCCGATGTTGCTCATGAATACAATTCATTATCTGAAATCCCAGATACTCAATTGTTCAATGGTTGGATTGAAGTTGGAAAATGTTATTTTGAAGACGCGTGGAATTTGGATATTTTCAAAGAAATCGGCAAATATAAAAAAGAGGTTCTGATAATTCACGGCACATCAGATTATATCGTACCATACCCATATTCCGTTAAGGCACATGAATCCTATGAAAACTCGCAATTAAGATTGATTGAAGGTGCCGGACATGGTTTTAGCGGTGATAAGTTCAGGCAATGCATGAGTTATGTTAATGATTATTTGAATAAGGTGTTAAAATGAATACAAAAAGATTGGGAAATAGTGATTTGAAGGTAAGCCCTATTGGTTTGGGATGTATGGGTCTGTCCCATGCATATGGCAGTGCAAAATCAAATGATGAAGCAATAGATTTTTTAAAAGAATCATTTAAAGAAGGTTACACTTTCTTTGATACTGCTGAAGTTTATGTCGGCAAAACCAGTGATGGAAACATGAGCAATAATGAGGAGCTTGTGGGCTCAGCATTGAATGAAATGAAAGATAGGGTAGTGATTGCAAGTAAATTCGGCATAACCATACAGGAGGACGGGTTAGTGCCTGATTCATCACCCAAATCCATTGAGAAATCCCTTGAAGGAACCTTGAGACGATTGAATGTTGAGACATTGGATTTGTATTATCAGCACAGAATCGATCCTAATGTTGAACCCGAAATTGTTGCAGGTGAAATGCAGAAATTAATTGATGAGGGTCTGATTAAGGCATGGGGAATTTCTGAAGCAAATGAGGAATACCTTAGACGTGCCAATAAAATATGTCCAGTTACTGCCATTCAGAACAGATATTCAATGCTTGCAAGATGGCATGAAGACCTATTTCCAGTCTGTGAAGAGTTGGGCATTTCTTTTGTTGCATTTTCTCCAATGGCGAACGGTTTTTTAACCGGAATGTACAATCAAAATTCAAAATTTGATAATTTGGATTACAGAAATGAGATGCCTCAATACACAGAAGAAGGTTTCAGAGCGGCTGAAAACCTCATTGAACTGCTTGAAAATATAGCAAAAGAGAAGAATGCAACTTCAGCACAGATTTCACTGGCATGGATGATTAACAAAAAGGATTATATAATTCCTATTCCGGGAACCACTTCACTTAAGAACATGCAATCAAATTTCAAGGCAAGTGATGTGAAATTATCATCATCAACAATAGACGAGATTGATGCATTATTAGACACCATTGAGGTTCCTGTATTTGGAGGACACAACATTAAACATTGAAGAACTGAATAATCTATTTTCAGCCAGTTCTAATTAAAAGTTCTTTAATGGAACAAGTTAGTTTAAAATTACTTATTTATTTTTATACTACTTTTTACCAATTACTTCTCATGAAAACAATATTTGATAAATGCAAATTAGGGAATCTGAAATTAAATAGTCGTATCATCAGAACCGGCCTATGGGAATCCCAGCAAAATGACTTGGATGCAATATATGACAGATATGAAAGAATAGCTTCCAGCGGCGTTGGATTGATTACTTCAGAGCTATATTCAATATATCCCAAAGACAAGTTCATCGAACATTCCTACAGGATGGACAACCTGAATTTCATGACAATGGCAACAAAACTGGCTGAAATAACTCATAGCTATGACGTTCCCATTTTCAGCCAGGTCGAATTCATCAAATACAACAGAGGCATCGATTTGGACATTCCGGTCAATGATTTGACTATCGAAGACATTAGGAAAATCCAATCAGACATTATAGAAGCGGCTCAAAAGCTGCAATACTGCGATTTTGACGGCATCCAATTGTCTGTCGGGAACAATTTTTTCCTATCAAAATTCATAAATCCATATTATAATCAGCGTGAAGACGATTATGGCGGAAACGTTTTGAACAGAATGCGAATGGTGCTGGAGCTGATTAAGGTAATGAAGGACAATCTGGATTTGCATGTTTCGGTTAAAGTCAATTCCTTTGATGAGAGAAAAGATGGTTTTGATTCATCCGAAAGTCTTGAAGCATGCAGGCTGCTTGAAAAAGTCGGCGCCGATTCAATCCAGGTGACAAGACCATTATCCCCATTGTATTTCACCAAAAAGCTATCAGCAGAAAAGGAACTCATAGATTATACAACTAAACTGATTGATTCAGTTGACATTCCAGTAATAGTCGGCGGAGGATTCAACAACAAGGATCATATGAATGAACTCTTAAACGCCACAAACATTGAATATATGTCAATGTATAGGCCGTTTGTATGTGAAAACGACTTTTTAAAGGACTGGATTAATGGCAGTTCCAATCAGTCAAGATGTATGATGTGCAATAATTGCTATAGGACCAAAAAAAGTACCTGCTATCATTTTTAAGCATATATGGGAATATTCAGTATATTCCCAGATAGCTCATAATCCATGAAGCAATCAGACATCCGAAGCATGAATAAAGGATTGCCGGAGGATAGCAACATAACCAATCACCACTCCAACAACAATAATCAATATAATGACAATAATCTTTTTGGTAATGATTTTAACCCTGTTTTCAAGTTCCTCATTGCTTTTGTCAATATTTTCAGAATAAAAACTGATTATGATAAAATTAGGTAAGTTTGAACTTACAGGTAATCTCACTTACTTTTTACTTTATATACTATCATTTTCATAATATTGACTACAAAATAAGTAGAGGTAGATAAAATGCATTATACAGGACCAGTTTACAGACCCCCTCCAGAAGCTGACACTCCCCTTTTGGAAATAACATACGGCTGTTCATGGAACAGATGTTCCTTCTGCACAATGTACCATGGGCAGAAATTTGGAATTTCTCCGCTCGAGGATATTGAAAGCGACTTGAAGGAACTGTCAAGATACTATCCGAAAGACCTGAAAAAGATTTTTGTTGAAAACGGTGACGCTTTCTCCCTTCAATCACACAGGCTTTTAGAAATCAGCGACTTGATTCATAAGTACTTTCCTAAAGTTGAAACAATTGCATGCTATGCATCCATCAGAAACATCAAACCCAAATCACTTGAAGATTTGAAAAAACTCCGACAGGCAGGTTACGACTGCTTCTATATCGGACTTGAAACAGCATATGATCCTGCATTAAAGCAGATGCAAAAAGGTTATACTCAATCCGATGAATATGAACAACTGAAAAAACTGGAGGATGCCGGAATAACCTACAATGCCATTGTAATGTATGGTGTTGCAGGAAAAGGAAACTACCGGCAGAATGCCAGAGAAACCATTAAGCTGCTAAACAGGTTCAAGCCAAAAATGATTCTGACCATGTCAACTGCCGTTCAGGAAAATACTCCTCTGGCGGAAATGGTTGAAAATGGGGAGTTTGAAATACCTACCGAAAGGGAAATGCTTGATGAGGAACTGCTGCATTTGGAAAACCTGAAAATGGACGACGACTATCTCTACTTCGGAGCGCACATCTACAATTTAAGCAGAATTACCCAATACTTCAAATACCAGGATGACATGATAGAAAGATTCAAGAAAAGAGTTGAAGAAATAGACAAAAACAATCCGGGATTGCTGGATTCAATATTGCCAAGAGGACATTTATGAGGTGATAATATGCATTATACAGGACCAGTTTACAGACATCCGCTTGAAGCCAACACTCCTATTTTAGAAATCACTTACGGCTGTTCATGGAACAAATGTGCATTCTGCAATATGTATAAAGGAGTAAAATTCGGCGCATCTCCAATGGAACACATTGAAGAAGACCTGCAGGAGCTTGCAGGTGTTTATCCTCACAATTTACAAAAGATTACAGTTGCAAACGGCGATCCTTTCGCACTTTCAACAAAGAAATTACTCGAAATTTCAGATATGATTCGTGAATATTTTCCCGAAATATCAGTTATTTCATGTCAGACCTCAATTAGAAACATCATGCACAAAAAACAGGATGAATTGAACCAGTTATATGAAGCGATGTATGACGACATATACATTGGAGTTGAATCCGGATGTGAGACGTGCTGAAATTATTGAACAAGGGATACACATCCTCTCAGGAATATGAAACTCTTGAAAAATTGAAGAACTCAAAAATAAAATATATTTCTCTTTTGATGGGTGGTGCTGGAGGAAAACAATTCAGACAGGCGCATATTGAAGATACTGCAAAGCTATTGAATACATATCCTCCAAAAATGATATCCATTATAACAACAGGAATTGCAACAGGAACCAAACTTGCCGAAATGAGGGATAACGGAGAATTTGTCCAACTGACAGAACGGGAAATAATCGAAGATGAAATAGCATTAATCGATGCGCTGAACGTTCCAGGTTCAGTATATTTCTTCGGACATCATCAAAACAATGTTGCCCGTGTCAGCAGACATCTCAAGGATAAGGATAACTTGATTGATGGTTTCAAACAGAAGATTAAAGACCTGGAAATCAGCCATCCGGAAATGCTGGACAGTTCTCTTATAAGAGAATATCTATAACAGTATTTCCTCATAACCTTTTTTTATTTCTTCTTTAAATTCATCATCCCTTAAATCGTCTTCAAGTTCATATAGTCCGAAGATGACCATTTCATATAGAATTCTGTTCATCTTCTTGCCCTTTTCGGTTAAATAATATTCAGTGTTTCTTTTGTTGTCATCTTCTATGACTTTTTTACAGACCAGACCCTGACTTTCCAGATATTTCAATGTGGAAGACAAAACCACATTGCTTAACTCAGGTTTATCTTCTTTAAATTCATTGAAATGTTTTTTACCTGCAAACAAATCTTTCATGATGCCAAAAACCCATTTTCTACTTAACAAATCATTTATACTATTAATAGGGCAAGCACCTTCTTGATAGATAATGTTATCCTTCATAATAAAACCTAACTCATTCAGATATTCTTTGACCCAATTCGTATGCTCTTTTCAAGTCTTTTGGAAATCGGATTTCCTTACTTTTTTCCTTAAGCTGAGGGTCAAACATGTTATTCAGATAAGGAGAGTAGTGTTTGAACTGTTTTGTATCATAAGCATATAATGATTCACATTCCCCGAATATGTTTGTAAGGTATCCTCTCATTATTGCAAGCTGATCTTCACCGTTGAAGTGGCTCATCTCTTCGGTTACATTCATGGTGTAAATCATCGCAGTTTTAACTTCCCTTTTGATTTTGGAAACCCTGTTTCCTTCATCATCTATTATATAAGTGTCTGCTGCAAAAAGCAGCCTTTCCAGGAATGCCTGAGCATAAGATGTAATGGAACCATAATAAATTGGTGTGCCTATAACAATTGCATCGGCTTCAAGGCATTTTTTTAAAATCTCCTTTAAGTCATCTCTCCAGTAGCATAATGGATTATCCTTGTTTTTCTTTAGATGACATGCAAAGCAGCTCATACAACCTTTAAAGTCATAACTATATAAATTAATGTATTCAACATCAGCCCCATTGCTTCGAGCACCTTCCACAACACACTTGCATAGTTCTGCAGTATTTGCTCTTTTTCTAGGACTTGCATTAAGAACAATTACTTTCATGATTATTATATTTCAAAAACAAAATAATTAAATTTAACTTTCCATTATTAGGAATAGTGAAATTCAATTTGTTTCAATATTTGCAACTTCTAAAGATTATTTCAATTGAATTACCAATGAAAAATAGAGTATCTAAATTTACAGATTCCGATTCCTTTTAACTAGCTTTAGGGAATATCACAAAAAAACATTAAATTATCAAAGAGTAGAAAAATAGCAGATGTTTAAGTAACTTGATAATCAAGTAGTCCCGAGCGGAGTCGAACCGCTGTCTCTGGGTCCAGGGCCCAGAAGGATTGCCGCTACCCTACGGGACTATGCAATTATTTTTAGAAATCATCATATATAAATTGAACCTCTCAGGCTTGAAGAAGCTGGAGAGGTTAATTATTCCAATATAGTACTGTATAGTATTTGATTAAGTTTAGTCCTGAAGAACAGCATCACTTAAAATTTAGGCATACCTAAAAATTTATATATTATTCTGCACAACAATTATATAAATCAAAATAACCCATGGAGGAATAGTTATGAATTTAGAAGGCGTAGAAAAAACAATGCTTCTAACATTATTTGCAAAAGCAAAGCACTCGCAACAGAAAAATCATAAATTCTATGATTCAAAGGCAATAGAAGTAATTTCAAAAGTTGACTATGATTTCAGCATAGCTGAAAAGGACAAATTTATGCAACTGGGCACAATTGCAAGAACAATCGTGCTGGATGAAATGGTAAGCAACTATATCGATGCTCATCCCGAATGCACGATTGTCAATATTGCATCAGGAATGGATACACGTTTCAACAGACTGGACAATGGCATGATAAATTGGTATAATGTTGATTTGGAAAATTCCGCAAATTACAGACTGAAATATATCGAAGATACGGACAGGGTGACAACACTCGCCTATTCTGCAATGGACCCTGCATGGGCTTCAGAAATTAAAATAAGAAAAGATGTTTTATTTATCGTTGAAGGTCTGACAATGTACCTGAATCAAAAAGACGTGGAGGACATAATAAATATAATAGAACAAAATTTTGACAAATGCACAATATTTATGGAAATTATGCCGCCAATTTCAGTTGAAAACACAAAAGAAGAATCAATTGAAGATACAGACTCTAAATTCATATGGGGTGTTGAAAAAGGAAATGAACTTACAAGATTCAATCCAAATCTCAAATGGATAAAAGATGTCAATCTATTTGACGGCGTTAATGTCTACAAACCCCATTATAGAATAGTCACATGGCTTCCATTGTTAAGAAAAAGAATGGATTATATTGCCGTTCTTGAAAAATAACAATATTTCCATTGGCGGGCGCTCAAGTGAGTGCCTGTTAAAAAAAAATTTAAAATGTAAAAACATTGCATTTCCTCTTTTTGAACTCAAATATGCATTTTCTGATTAATTAGCTGGCTTAAAACAAAATTTTTGAATAATCCTACCTTTTAAAGCGAAGCTGTTCAATTAGGGACTACAGTCACGTTTCCTTCATAGGTACAGCCTTGATATTTGCCATGGCCTGCAAATGTGAAGTCACCATAATAATTATCTTTACCTGCATCAGGCAAGTATTCGGCATTTTCAATAGTGAACTGACCATTTTCATCCGTGACAACATCTACAATGGTTCCCATTTGATATCCCGGTTTGTGAAAAGTAATTGTTTGGTTTGCAACACCATATCCGTATGCATCGGATAACATTCCTGAAAATGAAGCGTTTTCTGCAACTTCCGTTTCATTAATCATGATGAAAGTGGCAACATCATTGTTGAATTGGAACCAGAATACTCCAATGCAAATTACAAAGGCAACTAACAAGATTATCAAATAATAGCTTTGTCTTTCCATAATAATATATTTGGGAAGAACATGAAAATAAATTTAACTTATTTGCTTAGGATTGCATCACGGACCTTTTCAACTGCAATTTCCTTTTTTGCAGGAAAAGCCGCTATTTTTACCTTAAGATGAATTGCATCGCCCTTATCCAAAATGGTCCATTTCTCATCAAAGGCATCGGTTTTGTCAAATCTTAAAAACCAATTTCCCTTCTCATCAATCTTGCGCTCCAGATCATCATTCAGTTTATCCAAATCTGTCCATTCCAGAAGCGTGTTAAAAAAAGTCTTTGTGTATCTTTTTTTGGATACAACACCTGATAAAATAATTATTTTATCATCAAGTAATCCTTCAGCCTCTTCAGCCTCGATTTCGGCTTCAGGCAAAACGTTTAAAATAGATTGACTGATTTCGTCAATGCTTTCATTTTCGTAAACGAAAGCCCTGAATTTTATGTTATGAATCATTTTTATCAAAAAAAGGATTGAAGAAAAATTAAATTTTTCTTCTTCTGGCTTGTTCAGAGCCTTTTCCTTTAGATTTGATTCCACGTCCTTTGTTACCAGCACTAGTTAAGCCTCTGAGAGCTCTGTTAGTGTGTTTTTTGGAGCAAATCCAATTGATTTTTTTATCGTTGATGATAGAAGGACTTTGTGGATCTACTAAAATTACTTCGTAATATTTATGTTTTCCTGTAGACCATACCCAGTAGGAGTTCAATACTTCTAAGTTAGGGTATTTTTTAGCTACACGTTCTTCAGCAATTCTTTGAATAGATTTTGCTTGGGTAATTTTGTTTACACCCATTCTTTTAGGTTTACGACCATTGAAGCGGCGAGTTTTTCTTCTTCCACCACGTCTTACTCTGGTTCTTACTACAACGAAACCTTTTTTAGCTCTGTAACCTAAACTTCTAGCTCTGTCGAGCCTGGTTGGTCTTTCAATTCTTGAACTGCTTTTTGCTTGCTCCATTTAGGAGCCCTTTGCCACATGAGCTCACGTACGTAAGACTCATCTGGGTTTTTCCATGCGTCTCTAATATATTTATACATAATAACACCTTTTGTTCAGCCACGAAGGCCACATCCATATGGGAACGTATCCCAAAAAAAGTATTTTAGTACTGCTAAAAATAACAGTAATCAAATATTTGTTTTATCCATTTATAAAAGTATCGCTAAATCCGATGAAAAATAAGAAAAAAGTTAAAAAATGAAAATTTTTTAACCCGATACCATTACCAGCTCACCGGTAGTCGGATCTTCGTAAACTTTTCCGACCTCATTGTATCCGCTGTCTTCAAGACCTCCGGCGGTGGTGTAGTTCTGTGAGAATGTATCCGCAGTTGAGACATCCTGCGTTGATTGGGATTGTGTAATCATGTCCGGATTGACTGACAGGGCCATGATTGCAAAGATTAAAAACCCTAATGCCAATACCAGCATCGCATCGGAAAGGTTGTTCAAACCTCCCATCGGGTCGTCGTCAACGGAATTTGAAATCCTTCTTCTTTTCCTAAGCATAATCATCACCATTTGTTCATAGTTTCAAGTTCCGCTTCGGCAACAGTTTCCATATCAATCAGTTCTGATTCGTACCATTGCTTTTTATATTTTGAAACTAAAAATGCAACAGCACCAGCAGATAAACCTGTAACTGTTGTATCAAAAGCTATTGTTAAAGATTGTGCAAGAACCGCAATATCTCCAGTACCTAATGCTGCTAAACCCGGACCTAATGGAATTAAAGTACCGAGCAAACCTAAAATAGGACCTACACGGACAATGATATCTGTCTTATTGGTTTTCTTAATTAACCTGGTTTCTTCTGCAGCAATCAATTCACTGGCTAAAGCCTTTCTGGCTTCAGGCCCGATATCATGATTATCAGCAATTCTTGTCAAGACTTCCTTTTGATAATCAAACAGATTACTATTCTTAATTTCCTCTTTCATTTGGCCAACATTTGTTGAAAATGAAACTTTTCTAACTAAATCTTCCAATTCCTTTGATGTAATCGGTTTTCTTGAAATAAATTCATTTATTAAACCGCCGAAAGCCAAGATGACAATGACAACAATTATTATAATTAAAACTACAACAGGTGTCAATAGGCTTTCAGAAATTATATGAATCAATGAGGTTAACGTTTCAGTTCCCTGAATTATCATGAGTTTCCTCCTTTAGTATCATTAATAAGTACGCCTACAATTAAAACAGCAATCATTCCTATAACCACATAGATCAACTGATATGTTGGAGTTAAAATTAAAAACGAACTAAACATTTTATAATCTAAAGTTATAGTTGAATAATATGTTAATGCGAAAATAAACATCAATAATCCAAATAAGGACATGTATTCTCCTACAATAACAGGATATTCTCTTTTTGCATGACGTAGCAATTTTGTGAGTTGATAAACCACAAATAAAATCATAAACACGAATAAGGAATATAATAACATGGTTAAAATATCCAGAGTTGCTTGAGAGGCAAATAATACTACTGATATTAAAAATGTAATTGAAATTGCATATAATACTATTTTGAAGTTGCCTGTTTTTACATAATATATCAATGAGGCAATGACTATTACTGTAATTAGCAGAAATATATAGCTAAAATAATTTAATAAGAATACTAATTGAGTATTAAAATAACTTGAAGCATATATCACTATAAATGAGATAACAAAGAATATTGCTGAAACCATTATCAATTTAACATTATTAAATTCATAGTTTCCAAGTATTAAAGCAATATTGGCTGTGAATAATACTAATAGTACTAATAAATAGCCTCCAATCAAATCCATTTTTCAAACCTTATATCCATTATCTATATTAAATATTAAACAACATGAATATATAAACATATCGTAATGAATAATTTAAAAATAATTTAAAAATATATTATTGCTTTAAACAGTTAAAATAGATTCTTAAATTAGTTAAAAATAAAATAAAGTAAAAATTTAGATAAAATTAAGAAAAATAGAAAAATAAAAGAATAAAAAAATTACAAAATGATTTAATTATTCTTCGATAATCTCATAATAGGAACCTTCTGCACAAGATTTGCAAACTGGCCTTCCGCCAATTAACTTATGGCGGCCGTCAGATACCTTTTCACCACAGACTGAACAAAATGCAGTAGTGTAAGGTTTGCCAGGCATATCCCCAGGACCCAAATCAATTTTAACTTTAGTCACCTTAAACAATTCTTCAGGAGGAGTTCTTCTAAAACGAGCAATCATCTCCTCTTTTGTTTCCTCATCCTTGAATTTTTTATTTGCATCGGCATCGGTAATCCTTAAGGCTTCACCGGTATCCTGATTGTAGAATGTTGCTGCAAATTTGCCGTAATACATTTGTTTTAAGGTCCTTTTACCCATAGAACAACCTGTTACTGATTGAACCGCATCAGACATGCACCTATCGATTTCTAAAAATACTATCAGATTTTTATGCCTTTCATTCAATGGCATTCCAAGCAATTCCAATCCATACATTGCCAATTTTGTTCCAATGGCAATTCCGCCGCAAACGTGTCCATGGAAATTGGCAGCTTTTGTTAATTGTTCATCATAGTCTTGTTCATTCATTATATCACCCTATAAATCTAATTTTAAATTTGTCTTTAAAGGTACACATACCTTTCTTTTATTATCTAATTCCATAAGTTTAACATCAATTGAATAAGCTTTTCTTAAATTGCTTTCGGTAACGACATCATCTGGAGTTCCAAAATCGATGAATTGTTTGTTTTTCATGATAGCTACTTTTGTTGAGCTTAAGAATGCATGATCTGGAAAGTGTGATGACATTATGATTGATAATCCTGATTTCGCTAAATTATCGATGATTTCCAACAGTTTTATCTGATTTCCAAAGTCCAGATGTGAAGTCGGTTCATCCAATATCAATATGTCCGGTTTCTGGCATAATACCCTCGCAAGGAATACCAACTGGCGTTCACCACCGCTTAGATTGGTGTATTCCTTATCCTTCAAATCTTCAATGCCCAGTGTCTTTAGAGCATCAAGGGCTATTTTCCTATCATCCTCCTTAGGAGAATCAGTCAAATTGAGATATGGTGCCCTTCCCATCAAAACCACATCAAATACCTTGAATGGGAATGAAGGAACATGGGCCTGAGGAATATAACCAATATGTTTTGAAATCTGTTTAAATGATAATTTCTTAATGTTTTTGCCGTTGACTAGTATTTCGCCGGAGTTTATATCATGCAGGCCATTCAGACATTTGATTAAAGTAGTTTTTCCAGTTCCATTCGGTCCTAAAATGCATAATACATCTCCCTTTTCAATGGAAAAACTGATATCCGAGAATATTTCCTCACCGTCATAGTCAAAGGAAATGTTTTTCACTTCAAATAACTTGTTATCTACGACCATTCTGAATAACCTCTCTTAAGTAAGTATAAGAAAATCGGAACGCCTATTATGGCTGTCAATATTCCAATTGGAATTTCAATGGCAATCACCGCACGGGATATGTTGTCAATCAGCAATAGGAAACTGGCGCCCAGACTCAGGGACGCGGGAAGCAAAATTCTATTATCCGGACCCACAATCATACGGGCCATGTGCGGAATGATTAAACCAATCCAACCGACAATTCCGCTGATTGAAACCGCAGCGGATGTGAGCAAAGTGCATCCTGCAATAATCAATAATCTGAGTCTTGAAGGGTTTAAACCAAGTGACTGTGCCTCTTCATCGCCCATTGCAAGCAGATTCATGTGCCATCTTAAAAGCAGCAATATCACAAGACCAATGATTACCGGTATTGCAATCATGAACAGCTTATCGGCATTGATTGAAGCGAGAGACCCCATTAGCCAGTATACGATTTCAGGGAGTTTGTCATCGGGATCGGCAATGAACTTGATAGCGGAAATCAGTGCATTGAAAAATGCGGAGATTGCAACCCCTGACAATACCAAAACAAGAATTCCTCCTGCCTTATAAGATTTGGATATCAAATAAGTAGCAGATACTGATATCAATCCAAAAACAAAAGCGAATATTTGAGTAACTACATTTGCGCCGCTGATTAGAATAGCCAATGCGGCTCCAAATCCTGCACCGTTTGAGACACCTAGCAAATCTGATGATACTAAGGGGTTTTTAAATATTGATTGAAATGCAGCACCAGAAATGGCAAGGCATGCTCCGACAACAAGTGCTCCTATGATCCTTGGAAGCCTTATTTCAAATACTATTGTTGTAATTGTCGGTGAAACCTCCAATTGAGGGAATAATGGGGACAATAATGTATTGACTACGTCAACAGGGCTAATCGGATATCTTCCAAGCAGGAATGATGCGAAAAATAAAATTATTGGAAAAAAGATTAAAAGTACAATTATTATAATCTCTTTTGATTCCCTATCCATGAATATCACTATAGATTTGATTCCTTAAGTCCTGAATCCAGAAGAATCTGTTTTGCCTCTTCGTCACTTAAGTCAAAGTGATAGAAATTGCTGTAGAACTCCTTGGTTGCATCCACCATATCAATGTCCTTGTAATCATCAGGATAGATTACTTTTGCAGTCCATGGAACACCAATAATCATATTTGCTCCAACAGGCCTGTCAAACCATTTGAATGGGGATTGAGGGCATAAGTAAACTTCCTTGTTTTTAACAGCATCCATTTTCGCCCAGTTAGGATTGTCATAAACGCTGTCATAGAATTCCTTGTCGTTTGTAATGATCAAATCAGGATTCCAGCTGAGCACCTGCTCTATTGATACCTGAACGCCACCTGTAGTGTTTCCCTGAGCCACGGAGTCCGCAACATTCACTCCTCCAATCAAATCAATCAATTGTCCATGTGTGGAATGGGAAGGAGTTGTCTGCAGTCCGTCATCACCCTGAGCATAGTAAACAGTTTTTTTATCGCTGTCTGACAATTTTGATGACCTGTCGTGCACGATATCCAAATATCTGTCGTTGAAATCATTTAGTTCCTTTGCCTTATCTTGAGCACCAACGACTTCTCCCATGAATGTTATGGATTCGCCTACCTTTTCCACATTTGTAGTGTCCTTAACTGCAATTACAGGTATTGTACCGAACTTTTCCTGTCTTTCCTGGACAGTTGACAAATCACCATCGCCACCCTCATCGATGGATTCTATTATGATATCAGGTTCTGATGCGATGAATTCCTCATAGCTCCCGTCCTGTGTTCCATACCATCCTCCAACAACAGGGTAGTTTTGGTATTGGCCTGGAACATATTCCAATTCATAGTCTGTCCATTGGAAATTGACCGCCTTCAATTTATCAGGCGCAATCATATACAAAACGGTAGTCATTGGAGGGCTTGTCGCTACAACGTTGCCTACGGAAGCAGGTATTTCCATATCCCTGCCTATCATGTCTGTTACGTTTTTGGATCCGACCGTTTCGACAGTTGAAGGAGTCAGAAACATATGGGTAGCAAGTCCCGCTGCGACCAAAAGAACCAACAATAAGATTATTACTTTAATTTTCTTTTCCATTATTAAACCCCTAATTTAACAATTCGATAAGAATATATATTCACTAAGTTATTAAATAAGTTTTCTAAAAATTTATCAATTAAATATAAAATAACTAAATTTAATGTAAAAATAAGAATAATTAGTTTAAATAAATTTTATTGACTAAAAAAATGAATATTAAAGGAAATTAAAGTAATAAAGAATAAATTACGTTATAAAAAATATTACAGTAATTTTTTCATGGCATCTTCAAACTTATCTGTAATGACTTCCCAATCATTGGATTTGACGTATTCCCTGGCATTGCTTGCAATCTCATCATATTTGCCATTGGCAAGGATGTCTTCAACCACTTCAAGAACCTCGGATGCCTCCTGAATGTATTCGATGCCGTTTCCATATCCGAATTCCTTTGAAAGTCCTGGAAGTTCGGATGCAATGACAACCTTTTTCATGGCCAGGTATTCATAGATTTTTATAGGCACTATATCCTGCATTATCGGCTCGTCAATGTGTGCCGGCAAAAGACAAAAGTCCGCTGAGGCCAAAAACTCAGGGATTCTTTCAAACGGCTGTTTTCCAGTTAAAATTAGTTGATCAGACATGCCATACTCATCGCGGATTTCACACATCTCATCATAGGCATCACCGTCACCTACAACCAGAATCTTATAGTTCGGATATTTGTCCTTGTTTTCGCCCAATGCACGTGCAAGTTCCTTCATGCCTGCAAACTCATAAATCCACCCCATGAAGAACAATACAACATCGTCTTTTGCTATTCCATATTCCTCATGTATTCGTGAACCGTCCAAATCCGGATCATAGCTTGCAAGGTCAATTCCAGCATCAATCAGAATTGTTGAATCCTTCTTTGCCCCTACCGAATAAGCGAATTCGGATAATTTCTTATTGATTGTAATGACCAAATCGGCGTTCCTGATGGTTTTTTCCGTAAACAGCTGCCCAAGTCTCTGAAATGCCTTTTCGGGAATCAAAGCATAAATCACATCAATGAAATAGTATACGAATGGAATGTTGTGCTTTTTGGCCAGCTTTGATGCATTATATGAGTTCAGGATTCCCAACGCAAGGATGACATCAGGTTTGAAATCCTCGATTTGATGCTCGATTTCACTTTTATGGGTGAAGAACAGTGTCGCATAGTTCAGGCCCTTGATTTTGATAAAGCCTGGCCTGATGACATCTATGTCTGCACCGGGTTTGATTTTTGAAACGTTTTCATGGACTTCCTTATGATAAATCAAACCTGAATCATCATCGTTCGGCCAATCAATCGGATAATCAATGACTCTTATTTCATGGCCTCTGAGTGCCATTCTCTCCATAAGGTGATGCTGCTGGTGAGGATTTCGCTCCAACCAATCGGACTCCTGAACAACCAAAATTCTCATGAAGTAATATTTATTAAAAATTAAATATATAACTTTCTTTATGAAGATGCCCGAAACACTAGATTCAAAATTGCTGGCTCCCTGCGGGATAAACTGCATCAGCTGTGAAAAATTTCAAAATCCTTGCGGAGGCTGTTTAATAAGTGATGATGGAAAGAGCAAGGCCAGCTTAAAATGTAAGATAAAAACTTGTTTTGATAAGAAAAACTTCATCTACTGCGGGCGCTGCAGCGAATTTCCATGTCCTTTAATGAAAAAACACTCAAAAAAATATATCAAAAGATATGATTTGGACACCTTGAGTTCAGCGAAAAGAATCAAAACGATGGGCATTGGCCGCATGATGGGCGAGGACCGCGAAAGTTGGTTGTGTCCCGAATGTGGAGGGGTTGTGAAATTCCAGAACAGAACATGTTCGGAGTGCGGATTTAAGATTGATTAAATGAAATATCTGATTAATCATATTGATAGTTAACATAATACTATTGATTTGATTAAAGTATTTATTAATCTGGAAAGACTTATTTTGAAAAATAGCTTTTAATTTTAGTGCAATCTATATGCAAAAATAAAAAAAAGAGTAAATATGTAAAAAACATATTTATTTAGTTTGGAATTTCTTCGTACAGGTAAGTTACCTTAAATACTCTTGATGTGGAGTTCAATAATGATCCTATGGAAATCTCTATAATGTTTTTAACGTCATTATAATTTGAAGAATCAAATGTGAAAGTTCCGACACCATTGATGACATCGAAGACAACCTCCACTTCCTTGTCAGTTCCGCGATTTAATGTGGCGAACATGTCAAATACCGGAAGGTTTGAAGCCAATTCCCCATTTTTATAAAATTTGATGCTATAATTGCATGGGGAGTTACGTGTCATGTTAAATTGAATATTGGTTGTATTTATTCTTGGACACATTGTTCCATAGCCGACGACACCTGTATCATTGTCCCAGGTTTCAAGATTATTTGTACCATACCAGTTAGGCTCTAATTTTAACTTATCTTCGGGATTATAAAGTCCATTTCCATATATTCCGAAAGGATTGGCACTTAACTCACCCAAAATCATCATACTTGGACCTCTTGCATTCCGGTATATTGCATTATCTGTTACATGAGGCTCGACCGCATTTTCAGCAAGGTCATAACCTGCATTGAATCTGATACCTTCAAGAACACTATCGGTTATGGTGTTTTGGGTTATAACAATTCCAGTTGAGTAATTTGTATCAAGAGAAATGCCCAAATGATTATTATAGATATGATTATGGTTAATTGTAACGTTGACTGCTGAATTGTTTAGGAATATTCCATACCCTGACGGGCCTTCCGGAACTGTCATGATATACAATCCAATTTGTTCAAATATCTCATTGTTGATTATTCGGGTATTTACAATACCATATCCATATTTTATACCATAATTGTTTTGTCTAATCCTATTTGTGTCAATGGACAAGTTTGACGAATATTGGGCGAATATTCCGCTTTCAAATAATGAGATGTCGTTTTCAAATAATCTGATATCTGTAGAATTGGAGATAGCTATTCCATAACCCGGCATATTTACAGTCGCATCAGCATAACTAGGAAGTTTATCATCATCAAGAACATTGGAAATGGAATTATTGAAAATAGTTACTCCTTTAACATTATTTAGTGAAATTGCACTGTTTGATTTGGCCATTATTGAAAATCCTGATAATGATACATTATTCGCTTCGATGTTGAATACAGGATTGTTATCTTTTGCGTAAAGTGTTGTGTTGTTTAATGAATAAATGTCCATGCCATTTTTAACAATCAGATTTACATCTCTGTAGGCATTGCCTAAAAATTCAATATTTTCGCCTGAAATACCGGTATTCAAGATTTTCTGAATTTCATCGTTCGGCAGATTCTCGTCAATGAAAAGAGTGTTTGTCTTGTCTAGGATTGTAATCTTGTTTGTTTTGGAAACTGATTTGTATTTATCGCTGCCCAAATAAGTGGTAATGATACTGAATGACCCAACACCCGGATTTACTAAATCCAAACTTGCTTTACCGTTTGCATCAGTTGTTTTTGTGTAGTTCTCACCATTGAAAGTGAACATGACATTTGCATTGCTTAAAACATTGCCTGATGCATCTTTAAGAGTAATTGCATATTTTGGAGTTGAATCCTTAGAATAAGACTTGTCATAACTAGTTAAGTCTGTGGAAAGTTTAGCAACATTTATTTTTCCAGAAGCGCTGGACGCTTTATAGATTCCTGTGCCCTTATAATTAACATTAACCACAAATGTGTTTTCATTTGCAAAATTTACACTTACGCTAGCTTGGCCTTTGCTGTCGGTAGTCTTGGTATAAGTCTTGCCATTGACTTTAATTGTTAATGTCTGCTTGGATAATGATTTGCTTCCGGCCTTTAAAGTCACGGTGTATGATTTTGATTCCTTAGGAAGCATTGAAATTGAAGGGGCTGTGATTTTTGTAGTTGTCTTGGCAACTTTAATGTTGCCGCTAGAAGAGGCCTTCTTATAAATTTTACTTCCCTTATATGTTGCTTTTACTCCATAATTTTTAAGTTTGGAGAATTTGACTTTGATTTTGATCTGGCCTTTGGAGTTAGTCTTTTTGGCATATTTCTTACCATTAATCTTAACAGTTACCTTTTGTTTTGCAATAGCTTTTCCGTTCACATCTTTCAGACTTACAGTATAATATTTTGCTGTTTTTGGAGGAACGGTAATCTTAGGTGTTGTCAACTTAGCCTTTTTGGATGAATATTTGACAATTAGCTTGTTTGTTTTGGAAACTGACTTGTACTGATTATTTCCTTTGAAAGAAATAACGACATTATAGGTTTTCTTATTCTTATTGAATTTGAGTTTGACCTTTGCAACACCTTTGGAATTTGTTGCTTTGGTGTATGTTTTGCCGTTGACCTTAAATGTTACTTTTTGATTGGTCAAGACATTGCCTTGAGCATCCTTTAAAGTGATTGAGTAATATTCCGCCATTTTAGGAATCATATTTAAATTTGAAGAAATGATTTTTGCATTTGCTTTTTTAACAACCACATTCGCTTTTGCAGATGATTGATAATAATCAATACCCCCATCTCCCGCATATCTAACAGTCAACACGTAATTTCCCTCTTTTGATTCGGATATTTTAATTTTAGCTTGGCCGTTGCTGTCAGTCTTTACATTATAGGTCTTTGAATTGATTGTGAATGTTAATGTTTCACCAGAAATGACCTTTCCGTTAATGTCTTTTAATGTGGCTGTAAATACCTGGTTTGAGTTAGGGTATGTATTCATATTTGAAACGGAAACTGTTGTATTTGATGGGGTTCCCGGAACGTCTGCATCATCAATGGCTAATGTTTTGGATACCTTATCGTCAATGTTCGTACCTGGTGTTGGGAATACTGCGGTTATGACATTGCCTGATTGGCTGAATTCATCCATGAAAAATCTGACTGTTGCAGTACCATTTTCCAACATGACAGCTTTATAGACATCCCCCTCTTGAGGAGTGGCGCTTTTACCTACTTTATTTAAATAGAATGTTACAGGAACTGAACTCAAGTCCTTTGCAACATTACCTTCCGCATCGACAATTGAGATTGTATAGATTCCTTTTTTAACCTGTTTGATTTCGCTTAGCTGCAATTCATAGTTTCCGGACCTGATCCATACGTTTTGTGGGGAGTAATAAATGTTAGGGCAACTGACAAATTCATTTATCTCAAAGACATAACCTAAATACATTATTCCCTGATGACCATAATATTCGCCGTTTCCTTCACCTACATAGACATAAACGTCATTAACCGCATCATAATTGTAATCGCCAATGCTAGGTTTATATTCATATACCTGAGTCCATATTGGCCTGTCCATGTCCCCTGTCCCATATCCTCCGTAGTTGATCATATAATTGTTGGTGATTATTTCCAGGTTATTCGCATCCCTGTTGGATATGTCATTAATATTTTCAACATGGAAATCGTTGAAAACTTCCCATCTATAATTCTGATTGAAGAAATTGCCCTTTATCTCTATTTTTGTAATGTTGTAATCAACATATACTCCGTTTTCAGTGTTGAACGCAATATAGTTACTTAAAATATAAACATTGTCAGAAGAAGTTAACCTTATTCCGTTCCTATTTTCAGTTATGTTGTTATAATTTATTGTCAAATACTTGCCGGTTCCTGAAAATGATACTCCAGCGACATTATTATTTGATATTGAACAATCTGAGATTGTAGTTGAGTGTGAATCTACAATAGTTATCCCATTTTTAGAATTCTTAATGTTGGATGATTTAACATTGGTATTTTGCGAATTCTTAATGTTGATGGCATTATTCGCATTTGAAGCAGATACATTTTCAATTAGGCAGTTTTTGACATTTTCTATCCTTATTGCATCTGAATATCCAATATGGGTAACATTACAGTTCCTAATTTCAACATTGTCCCCCTTAACCAATATTCCATAATCATTCTCATTGTAAACATCATTATTCAAGGTAAACCCTTCAATTATGGTTCCTCCTGCATTAGGAGATACATAAAATATTCCTTTATATCCTGAACCCCCGGTATTACTTGGACATACCTTCATAGTAGTTCCGAAAGCACTTCTTATTGTTAGTTTCTTATTGATTATAAAGTGACAATGGTCATAACTTTTGCCCTCAATAATGATTGTATCTCCGGCATTGGCCTCGTCGATTGCTTTTTGAATTGTTGGTTGGCTCATTTCATTGTGATTATCTTCAATTTCTTCAACAATAATTGTTTTAGGTGAAGATAAAACAGTATTGTTCGTATTGATTGTTTCTAATTGTTCTAAATTATCATCTGCAGACAGGGTAGGCTGATATGAATCTGAAGTTAGATTATCATCACCAGCTACAACTGAACTCATGCACATCATGGCAATGAATAAAAATGATAATATGATAACAGCTTTACTAAATTTCATTTTTTCCCCACACATTAAATTAAAAAAAATTTTATGTTCAATATATAATAATATAACAATCGATGTATTTAATATATTTCGGTTTATTTTAAAAATAAAGTGAAAATAAGAAAAATAGAAAAAATGATTTGAATAATAATTCATAAAGGAAAAAGAAAAAAATAATGTTGATACATTATTTTTTAACCTTCAGAACCGTTTTGACGCTTGATTTCAAGTATTTGACTGTAACCTTATATTTGCCCACTTTTAAATTCTTAAGGCCAACGGTTGCTATTCCTTTTTTATTTGTTTTTGCCTTGTAGGTTTTACCTTTAATTTTAAATGTAATTTTTTTGCCTGAAATTGCTTTTCCTTTACTGGTTTTCAGGCTAGCTGAATATTTGATAATCTTCGCCTTTTTCCTAGTGGCACTTTTAGCCTTTAGGACTTTTTTAACAGTTATGATGTTTTTAGTTGAAAATCCCTTATATGTGGCTGAAATTGAATATTTTCCTGGAAGCAAACTAAAAGTTTTTGATGCATAACCGTTCTTATTTGTTTTTACATTATATGTTTTTCCAGAAATCTTCATGACTACAACCTCATTTTGACCTGCAACCTTGCCATTGGAACCTACAACACGAACCTTAAATGTCACCTTGCCTGAATAGTCCACAGCAATATTTTTATTATTGATTATTTTAGACGGATTCTCGCCAACATTTAATGTAATTGATTGACCATTTATTTTAGAAGTTAATGAGGAGATTTTTGGAACATACAAGGATTCAACCCGATAGCCATCTTCAACAATGAGAGTATTTCCAGTAGATAAACTAACCTTGAAATTAGGCAACTTTTCGGGGTTGGCAATTTGTGAAACAAGATTATTCCTATTTTTCACTTCATTAAAAGTGATTATAATCTTAGCATTTTCATACTGCATTAACGGATTTAGGCTTTTAAAAGACATGATGATCCATGTGAAATCATCGGAAATATTCAGATTAATCAGATTTGCGAAATCAGGATTATTGCTTGCCCACCAATTATTTGAAATATTACTGTTGTTGCTATTCAAATATATTGCACTGCCAATTGCGGCATTATTGTTAAATAAAGAGGAATGACTAATATTGATATCTTTTCTTGCGATGATTGCCCCTCCTTCAGCTCCCGCAACATTATTTTCAAAAATAGACCCGACAATGTTTAGGACTCCATTATTATCGATTGCCCCTCCATTTATTGTAGCTTTGTTATTTGTAAAACTTGAATTGATGATTGTCAGATTTCCACTGTTATCTATAGCTCCGGAACCATTTGCATGATTCTTATCGAATAAAGAGTTTACAATGGTGAGTTTTCCTGAGTTATCAATCGCCCCACCATAACTTACAGCACCGTTTGATATGAACTGAGAATTGCTAAGAAATACATCAGAACCTTCGATAAATATTGCTCCTCCTTCATCCGCACCAGTATTAAAGGAAAATATAGAATTATCAACAGTAGCGTTGCCCATGAAAAGTGAGAGGACTCCTCCTTTACGAGTTATCCTATTATAATCGAATTTTGAATTTCTTATATTCAAATCTGAAGTTGAATAAATTACTCCAGCTAAAGAAGCAGTATTTGAGCTGAATTGCGAATTGCTAATGTAACACGCTGCAACATTATAAATCACCCCTCCGAAATATGCTTCATTGAAATTTGATTTCAGATGATTAATTAGTAACTTTGCACAATTGTAGATTACTCCACCATTCATTGCAGCAATATTTCTGTCGGCACAAAGACCTTCAATATTTAATTCACCTATATTGTATATTGCTGCACCATTACTAGCCTTATTTAAAATTAAAACATCATCATTGACTGTGAGATTTCCAGAATTATAGGCTGAACCTCCCTCATTTGCAGAATTATTATTTAATTCACAACCGGACACAATCACGGAAACCTCATTGACATAAACTCCCCCACCGTCTACAGCAGTATTGTTAGATATTTGGCAATTGCTTATTATGCCTGTGTCTATGTTTCTAAGAGATAAACAGCCACAGTATATTCCTCCACCTGCAGTATCTGCAAAATTATGGGATATGGTTGAATCGACTAATTTGATGGATCCATCATTAACATCAATTCCTCCCCCACGATAAGCGTAATTACTAATTATTGAAGTGTTTTCAAGAGTCAATATTGCCTTAGCTTCAACGTAAACTCCCCCGCCATTAACGGCTGAATTATTGAATACGAAGCAGTTTTTAAGCAGCAGACTATATTCAGAAACATAAAAACCGCCACCTTGCCTTATGGTATTGGTATTATTTACGATAGTCGAATCATAAACCTCGCAAACACCCCAACTTTTTATTCCGGCACCCAAATCAGTCCCAGTATTTGATATAACTTTAGTATTGTAAACTTTCAAAATTCCACGGTTGTTATAAATCGCTCCACCCCGTTCAGCGACATTATACATGAACAATGAATCATATACGTTCATCTGTCCCCAAATGTTATAAATTGCCCCTCCTTCATCACAGACATTGGAAATGAAGGAAGAGTTTATAATATTAACAACCCCATTTGAATTGTCATTTTCGATTGCTGCTCCCGAATCGGCAGTATTTCCCTCAAATTTTGAATGATAAACATTTAAATTTGACCTATCTGAACAGTAGATTCCTCCACGCTCAGCATGATTATTGATGATTGTTGAATTAAAGACGCTTAATGAACCCTGATTATAAATGGCTCCTCCTGTAGAGAGCGAATAGCCGTTAGTTAAAGTCAGACCACTGATTGTTACCTTTGCATTTCTTGAAATTTCAAAGATTCTGGAGGCGTTGTTCCCATCGAGAATTGTGTGTGAGTCTGACCCGTAAATATTAATATCCTTATTGATTTTTATGGAATTGCTTTCGCCAACATAAGTCTTATTTTCCAGATAGATTGAATCTCCCGGATTTGCATTGTCTATTAAATCCTGTATGGCATCAAAGTTTTCATCAGTTAAATCTACATCGGTTCCACCATCTTCTGCATAGACAACATTTGTAAGCAATATTGAAAAAAATAGAATGAATATGAACAGCAATTTTGATTTTTTAATTTAAATCTCCCCCATAAAAAATATCAATATGAAATAAATAGCTTAATTGAAAATCAAAAATAAAAAAAGAAAAAAAAGAAAATTGTTGTTTATTTAACAACAATTTTACCTGCTTTAAGTCCTGCATTGTAGGTACTGTCACCAGCAAAGCTAGCTACATAACTATAAGTGCCTTTTTTAGTTAATTTAACTTTAATGGTTGCAATACCTTTGCTGTTGGTTTTAGCAGAGAAAGCTTTACCATTGACATTGATAGTTACTTTTTTACCAGATACTGCTTTAGATCCGGATTTTAAAGTGATTTTAACTTTTTTAGTAGCTTTAGCTTTAAATTTACCTGCAGGGGCTTTAAGAGATACTGATTTTTTAGATACTGTTTTGGTCACTGTTTTTGTAACCACTGTTGGAGTTAAAGTAATTGAAGCTTCACTAGCTGCAAATTTGCTTGTAGCTGCAAATGCAATTGCAACGGTTTTGCCAGATTCGCCTGTAATGGTGAAAGCACCATTTTCATCAGTGGTTATGTTTACTGCAGCGCCGTTATTGATAGAGTAGGATAATGCAGCACCATCAATAGCTTTACCTGAAATATCTTTTAAAACACCAGTAATTTTAAGTCCGTCAACGCTGGTAATAGCAATTTGAGTTTGGACTAAATCAGCTGCTGGAATAATGATGTCAGTAGGAGTTGAAGATTCACTTCCCCAATCATTTGACCATACGACTAAAGCTTTTACGCCAGCTTCAAGTTGATTACCGGTAAGTTGAATATCAGCATAAGGGTTTAACATTCCGGATCTGCATAAAATGTGTAATAAAGTTACGCCGGAAGTTACAACATCATCATTGGATTTTTGAACAATGTTGTCGGTTACATTAATGTTTCCAAGGGTACTTGGGTAACCGTGAGCGGTATTTCCTTGTTCAGCTGCAATTAACCAGTTATTGTCAATTACATTGAATGTGTTACCGGAAATATAAACTCCACTGGAAGCTTTTTGAATACTTATTACAGGGTATGCATCCCAATGGCGAACTCCATCATCAAATGAACCACAATTTGTGAAGGTATTATCAGTGATGAAAGTTCCGTCGGTAGATGCACCTCCAAAGTATATTGAGTAAACATTATTTATGAAAGTATTGTTCCTGATAATTGCATCTCCACTTCCACCTGCAATGGAAATAGCATCTAACACAACACCATCAAAGGTGTTATTTACAATAGTAGTATAAAAAGATCCCATTACACTAATTACTTTAGAACCTTTTTCTTTGTTAACGGTAGGATCGTTTATGAGTTTAGTTGCATATCCTCCATAGAATGCGCTATTTTTAACAGTTATGTAGTTACATCCGTTAACAACTACAGCTTGATTGAAATTAGAGAAAATACAATCATCGACTATTCCGCCTTCAGCAACAGAACCTGCAAAACGAACACCCCAACCTGCTACATTACCATTATAAGTTAAATTATTCTCAGGGTTGGTGTCGACAAATGTTAATCCTTGAATAGTTACCCCTTTACTTTGTACATCGAAAATTCCATTACCAGTACCGTGACCAAAGATTGTAGTAAATCCATTACCTTTTATTACAAGATTCTCTTTAGCAACAGTTATAGTATTATTAGTTAAATCGTAAGTGTCAAAATTACTTAAATCAATAATTCCTCCATCATCAGCTGAATTAATTGCAGTTTGAATTCCCTCTGAGGTATTGGTTGCTGGTGAGATTGGATCGGCAGCCAATATCTCAACATCCCCATCTGCTACAATATCTGCTTCTTCATTTGCTACAATATCGTCAGCAACATCTTCTGCAGAAACTGAACTAACAGATAAAGCAATTAAAACAACTAAAAAGATAGATAATAAAATCTTTTTATTATTCATAATTTTTTCTCCCAATTTAATTTTAAAAACAACTAATAAAAAATAAAAAAATTATTCACTTCCCTATTGAACATTTTTATTTGTAATTAGTCAATTAATATTTTTCATCGATGAGTAATATAAATCTTATTATTTATCGCTAATAAATAATTTTAATAAAATTCTTTTAAATCTTAAAATAAACATTTAAAAATAACTATAATTATTATTAATCAATTTTAAAATAGTTATTAAAAAAATAAAAATTATTATTGATATAAATATCATATTAATTGATTTAAACTAATTAATAACTTATGAAAAATAATTCACAACGATTAATAAGCAAAGAGGACCCCTAGACCTAAAACAAAATCCCTAACAGGGGTAAAATAACTAACAATGCACCAAAAATAACATATTGGTAGATATATTCTTAAATATGAATTTTAATGAAATTTATCCAATATATTGCATTTATTTCCAAAATTTCTAGAAAATCGATATAATAATAATTATATATCATATCATTCAAAAATAAAAATCAGAAGCAGAACTTAAAAAAAAAGGGGGTGAAAATAATCAATAAAAAATGTTATATCATTATACTCGTCATGATAGTTTTAATGAGCATTTCTAGCGTGAATGCAATAGATATAAGCAATTCAACGATAAATGCAATATTATCTGACGAAAGTGCCCTGCAAAATGATGAAATTTCAATTGATTCCTCTTCAAAATTAATCAATGACCTATCGCAAGCAGAAAATAACGATATAATCATGATTGAAAAAGGAACCTATAAGGTTAGTGATTTTGAAATTACAAAGAATTTAACCATCCAAGGAAATGCAGATCCTCTTGATGTTATCATCGATGGAGAAAGAAAATCAAGCATTTTTCTTATAAGAGATGATGCAGTGCATGTTACCTTTAAAAATATAACCTTTATCAATGCAGACACAGATGGCTTTGGAGGAGCAATATCCATGGAAACCGGACATGTATATGTAGATAATTGCTATTTTATAAATAATACCGCCACTGTAAATGCAGGAGGAATATCAAATTATGGAAACGAGACCCATAGAGGATACCTATTATTGAACAACTCCTTTTTCATGAATAACCATGCGGGACATGACGGCGGAGCCGTAACAACATGCTTTGCTGATTCATACATTTACAATTGTGTCTTCATCAATAATTCCGCACACAGGGATGGTGGAGCGATAAGAGTAAGCGTCTCTGGATATGGCAATGTCGAAGATTGCATATTCATGTTCAATCATGCAGATGAATGGGGTGGGGCATATTACAGTTGGTCTGGAGAATCACATATCAACAGATGTATTTTTATGAATAATACTGCCGGAACGAATGGCGGTGCAGTGATGGTTTCTGGAAATATAAATCTGGAAAATTCCATTATCACCAATAACAACGGAGGAGAAACCGGAGGTTCTTTCTACATTCAGCAACCAATGTATGATGCAAAAACTATAATAAACATCCACAATAACATCATTACCAATAATTCGTCACCTAATGGACAGGAAATCTTTATTAAATGGAAAGATATCAAGAGTTTGTATACAAAATTCAATGATAATGATTGGGGAGATGAAAATCCAAATGACTCTTCTGTAATTGACCCAAATCATGTGACAGACCGAAGCAAAGTATCCTCAACTATCAAATCCAATCTGTTTAGCATTTTAAATGTAAATCTATTAGATAAATATGCTGATTTGCTTGAAGATTTTTTCCCGGACAATTCACTTGAAAATCTGAAAGATAATTTCAAAACTACTGAAAAATCTGATCAGAATGAAAATAATGAACATACTTCAAGTGATGCAAAAACTTCAGATACTGTAAAAAGACCATTTGAAAGCTATGAAAATACTACAACAACATCAAATTCAGACAATTCATCTAACTTAATTGAAAGAAACCTCAATCAAGAGTTAGTTAGTGGAAATTCAACCTCACACGGTGAAGATGAAAAAGCTTATGAACTAAACAAGACAGGTGGTTCAGTAGCAAAACAAGTAAATCTGGATATTAGGTATTTCATTGCAATAACTGCAATTGTTTTCATACTATTGGCAATCGGATACAGAAGACAAAAAAAGAGTAAATAGTTAAAACTATTTACTTATTTCCTATTTTTTTATTTAATTCACTTGCAACCATATAATAGTATATGTAAAAACCGCACCATGAAATGGCTGCAAATATGCAAGCTATGATTATCCATTCAATTATTATTCCGATTCCCAAGTTAATCGGCATCCATTGGAGATATATAGCCACAATGAACAGGATTATCATTCCAATACCCATTTGAAATGCCACTTGAAGCGGAAATGCAATGTCTTCCCTTTCATAAATCAAACCTGTCAATGAGAATCCCCAGCCAACAACAATTGATCCTAAAAATGCATTTATTACAGTGCTTCCTGAAAAGTCAACATTTTGAGGACCCTGCTGTAAGGATATCAAAACCATTATAAACATCACAATAAAACAGCCTACAAAAGCACCCATCGCCAATCTTTTTATTAAATCTGTTTTCATATTCCCACCTATAAATCCAAAGCATTTTTAAAGTCAGGTAAATATTTCCTTGAGATATTGTCTTTAAGTCCATTTTTGAGTTGTATAAACATCATCCCCTTAAGTGAAGGAGCAACCCTTTCAATTTTTTTCAAATTGACTATGCTTGTCTTTGAAATGCGAACAAAATCTGTGCTTAAAGTCTCTTCCACTTGATATAATGGTTTTTTAATAAGATATTCACTGTTTTCGGTGTAAACCTTTACCTGCTTGTCTTCAACCCTGAACATGAATATCTCATCCAACAGCAAAAGCGCAATGTCAGATCCTTTCTTTACGGCAACCATATCAGAAGATTCATCGCTTTCCAATATGGATATTGCTTTTGTAACATTATCCGTTAGTTCATTGGTATGAATATCCGCATATGGCTCTTCAATATCTCTTGAAACAAATAAATTTACCTTCATAGTTTATTTCCTTAATTTTTCCATTTCCTCTTGAATTTTACGTTCTCTGTAATCGTCACTGAACTTATCGACAAATACATATGCTATTAAAAAGTCTTTAAAGACTCCTATTCCCCAGAAAAAGACAGGAAATAGCACCCACCAGAATTCCGGTGTGAAAAACCAATTAATAACTGCCAAAAATGCATTGACTACTAGGTATGCTTGTAAATTCTTATAAAACTTTAATTTTTTCTCTACTCTTTCTTCTGCTCTTAAACGTAAACTGTCAGACATCTTATTCACCCATTTTTGAAATTTCTTTTTCTATCATTATTTCTCTATAATCTTTGATTGAATAGGCTTTGAAAAACTTATCTAAAACATCAATTCCCCAAAAGAACATTACAAAAAATAACAACCAGAAACTTTGTAGGAATAATAGGCAAACAAATGCTATTATTACATTTACAATCAAATATTTATATAGATTTTCTTGAAATTCTATTTTTGCATCAACTCTTTTTTCGGCTTTCTGTCTTAAATCCATTTTTTCACCTTTTAGCTATTCGATAATATAACTTGGTAAAAGTCTATATAAATGGCTATTTGGCGATGTTTCCAAGATGCAAAATTTGACTGCTGAAATGCAAAAAATAAGAATCAAAGTTAGTGGCTATAATACAGCCACTAAGAAATATAAAATTGATGTTACGGCAGGAACGGTTAAGTTGTCGATTCCACCATAACTGAATGCTTCACATAATGTTGCAACTGCAGAAATCATCAATATGTTGACAATACTGAATGCCGGCATAGTGCAACCGATTGAAACGAAAACCATCCATACAAATACGCTCATGACAGAGGTAATGACGAACATTGTAAGTGATCCTTCAAGAGATTTTGTACCTCCGAACACTGTGTATTTGACTTTTCCAAATTTCTGGCCAATCAATGCTGCAAATCCGTCACCATATACCATCGGAACGATAGCCAATGCTACAATCCAAATGTAGAATTTAGGATCTTTTGCTGGTGCAATCATGGTAAATATTGCTATTAAGATTGTCCAGATTAATGCATAGAAGAAAAGTCCTAATGCATGGCCGGATTCGGTTACGCTGTTTTCTATCTTAACCGGGGAATATTCGGTCAAGAAGAACAGTGCAATTGTAATCGGCAGTGTTAAAAACCAAACCATTACCCAAGGGTCTGAGAAAAATGGCATGGCAAATATCATGTTACCTACCATAATATGTAAAAATTTACGTGAAACTTCAGGTCGTGTCTTTAAAACCATTTCGGCTACGACGAAAATGATGGCTACATAAACATATACTACAATTAATGCAAGGATGTCTGTGAATATCATTCTTTATCATACTCCCCATATTCGCAACCGGCATTTTCAATTTTAACATGGTCGATTAAGGTTCCATCTTTTTTGTATAGCTTGATTTCACCCCAACCGTTTCCACCATTCCATAAGCGGTTGTGTAATTTTTTACCGTTTGGAGCTTCATAATTAATGAATAGCATCTCATCACGTTTACAGTAAAGCACAAGTTCCATTCTGGAATTTCTGTTGCTTGCATTTACATGCCATGTGTGGACATCCTCTCCCTCTTCAAAGTCAAAGTCGATTTTTACCATGTTCCAGAATCTTGCGAAGTTGTACTCGTACATGGTTCCTTCATAGTAAAATCCAATCAATAATTTACGAGGAATTGAAATACCAAATGCTTTTGGTTTTCCCCCACCGGCTTCAAATGCAGAGTTATTTAATTTTTTACCTGATATGAGGCTTGTTAAGTTGCATGAAGAAATCCAAAGCCATGGTGAGGTAAAGTCGCCTCCCCAATTCTTATCGGCATATCCATATGATTTTTCAGGAATCACTTCATATTCTTCCCCATCAAGCCATATGGTTCCACTGTATTGGGTTTTAATTCCTTCTGCATGCCAAAACATTTCAAATGAGTTTAATTTTCTAAATAAAGAGTTTGCACCATAACCCACATTGAAAGTGATTTGTTTGTCAATATCCAAATCCCACATCATGTCCCCAGCATCACACATGTATTCTGGGTGATTTTTAGCATCTTCTTCAGATACTCTTGAAAAACCACTCATGTGAGTTTCTGTTAGACTGCAGTCACCTACACGAATATTCAATTCATCATCAGGGCATTCAAAGTACTTCATTGAGTAGAAATTATGAATTTGCTTTGCATCTTTACCCCAAGTTCCTGCCTTAACCATACAATAGGATGGTTTTTTGCCAGCAGCCTTATTCTCAGGCAATTGCCCAAGTGTAGGTTCTTCTTCCGCCAAAGCGGGATTGCATACAAAATATTCAATAAAAAAAGGTCTTGGTTCGCCAGTTTTCTTATTATATGCAGTCAAAGAATGCCACCACCAGTCATAACCCTTTTTGGCAAGTGGTCCTTTGAGCATATAATGGTCTCTTTTCAAATCACTTTTATTCATATTAATCCTCCAAAGGTAAGATAATACAATATTTGTTAAAAACCGTTTAAATAATTTATTATAAATTTAGAAAAAATAAGAAAAAGAAAAGACGATTATCTTTTGGAATTCATTTCTTTTATGTCATCGCGATAATAAAATGTAACTGTCAATATCATCAATAACACAATAAATGACATACCAGTAACTTTAAAGAATTCGTCTTCATCAATTAAAATTTGTTTTAGAACAGATTTGGAACCTGGATTTTGGGAATCGCCCGCACTAGATTCTGATGCTCCTGCCTGTGATACTGCATCAGATGCATAATTTTGTGAAACATCGTTTACTTGATTGTTCGGGTTGTTTGCAGGGTCTCTATTTTGGTTGTAAGTACTGTTTCCATCAGAATTGCTATCTTGTTGGGAAACTCCATTACCCCTATTAGCAGATCCTCCGGACCCATCACCATTTCCATTACCATTACCGCCTATATCCTCATATAATTGGTAATTTGGAATTGACGGATAGTTATAACTTGGAGTTTTTCCATTAACCGGTTGTGAAGGGATAATGCTGTCCATATCATAAATATTATCCTTTCTGGAATTATCAACAATTGCCTTAATAATATCTCCATCATCAGCATCGACAGTAAATGTGGCAATTCCTCCACTAATGGTCAATGTCATAGTTTTTCCATTATTAACCCTATAGGACAATGTCCTATCAGGAAGTAAAGTAGCTAAATTACCGTTGGAATCTATAAATGAAGCTTGGAATTGATTTGGACCGATTTGAGTAACGGTGAATCTTATTTTATTTGTTTTGATTTTAGGACAAATTACTCCATCACTATACCAATTGTCACCAATTTTTAATGGACTATCATTGATACTGTAATATGTGTCTCTAGCTTCAATTTCACGCTCTTTATTGTATACTATTGCATTATAGGAAATATCCTGATTTTTTGGCACGACATAGTTGCCTCCGAATTCAATGCCCACATATCCGTTGTAGGATATGATGTTTGATTGAATTTTATTGTTGCCAATTTCAGATAATGAAATTCCGCTTTGAGTGTTGGACTCTATTGAATTTGAATTTATATTTATATTATTTCCTGCCTTAGAAACATAAATACCGTTTTCTCCATTCTTAGAAATAGTATTTCCATTAATGTAGATATTGGTTGGTCCTTCACGATGATTTTTACCGTTGATTTTGCCATCCAAGTAAATACCGTTTTGGCCGTTGTTTTTTATGGCATTCTCATAAATGTAAATATCACTAGATTTGGCTACTTCAACACCATTTTTGCCATTACCGGTGATTTTATTGTTAAAAATATATGAATAGCTTGATTCGGCAAGGCTTACTCCGCTTTTTGAGTTTTTAACAAGGTCATTTTTAGTAATGTTTAGATATTTGGTGTTAAAACCAACAATACCGTTTCCTTTGGAAGTTATATCGTTTCCTTGGATAATTACATAATCAGCCCCATTGACATAAATTCCGTCGCCAGCTCCTTCAATAGTGAATCCCTTAACTTTTGTTAAAGAGGCTTTTGAACCTTTAATAGAAATTACCGGACTTGATGAATCTGATTTCAAGACTGTGCCGACATTGCTTTGCAATGTTAGGGATTTTGTAATAACCAGATTAATATCGGAATAACTTGAACCCTTGAATAATATCACATTATTCGCTTTTGCATTATCTATAATGCTTTGAATTTCAGAGTTGCTCATCCCATTTTCCACTTCACGAGTATTGTCCATTGTGACTTTAGTAGTTAGTGAAGTGGCTTTATAATTTGCATTTCCTGCAAATTTAGTTACAATACTATATGACCCGTCCTTTAATCTGAGCTGCAGAGAAGCTATTCCTGATGTATCAGTGTTAATATTGTAAGTTTTGCCATTGACTTTGAAAGTTAGTTTAGTGTTTTTTAATGCATTATTATTCATATCGGTTAGTTTTACTTTAAAGTAATCCCCGATAACATCAAAATTGGTTGCACCAACAACTGTCAGTTTAGTGTTTTCAGTAGCTTTCAAAACCTGAATGTCATTAGAAACATCCAATACCTGAGTATCATTGGAAATTTGCAATAGCTCAAAATCTGAAGTAGTGGAAACAACATCATCAAACGTAGCATTATCAATTTCCTGAGCAGCACAAACATTAAGTGTCAACAATAGGAATGCCGCTAGGACCAGTATTATTTTTCTATTCATTTTTCACCTCCTTTAAGCTCAATCATAAAGAAGTAATTATTGAAAATTATCCTTATATTTTAATATATTTTATTTAATAGTATATATTATTGACCCTTCCTATTTAAATAAACTATATTATTAAATAAAGTTTTTTTAGATATTAAAAAGTAAAAATAATATCATTTAATAGAATTAGAAAAATATGATATTAAAAATTATAATATCGATTAAGAAAAATTAGAAACCCTCTTCCTCATCAATGCAATGCAAATCATATCCGCAACTTGGACAATACTCTTCGACCTCATCAACCCATTGGCCGCAGACAGGACATTTCATTTAATCACCTTTCAAAGATTAATTAAAACCAATCCAAACATGCATAGGATTATGCCGATGATCTGCTGGATTGAAACGTTTTCCTTATATAAGAAGTACCCTACAATCAGAAGAACACATGCAAGACCGATATTTGCAACTACACTGGCAGTGCTGACTGCCCATCCTGCACGATATACGAAAACATAACCGACTTCAAGACCAACGATTGCCAATGCAAGAACGATAGAAATCCAATTGATTTTAGCCATTTCAACGCCTACATTTGACGGTCCTGACATAAATACGAATATGACTGCAGAAATTATCGCCGCCACCAGATATGTGAGCATTAATGCTCCGAATGGATTGACATCAGAGGGCATTGACTTCATACAAACATTATAAAAGGTATTCGCAAGAATTACAATTAATATTGGCCAAACCAGATTCCAATTCATAAAATCACAAAAAAGAAAAAAAATGAAGTGATGTTGAACTTCACTTTTTGGTTCCATTTAGTCTGTCACCTGCATCTCCATGACCTGGAAGGATATATGCATTATCGTTTAATTCCGTGTCAACGTCCGCACAGAAGATT